>JAAYGH010000058.1 GCA_012727825.1 Trueperella sp. | reverse complement strand
GCCACAAAGTGGCGAGATGTCACTGGATTTTGTCATACTAGACAGGTTGCTCGGATCATTCGAGCTGGAGAACTTGGCCGAGGCGCAAGAAGCCCTCGGTAAATTAATGGGTTCACAACAATCGCATAGGGCTTCGTGGTTACCTCTAGACAGGTGCGACACGCCCGACTGCGGGAGACGTGAATGCCGAGGTAGAGAGAGGGAGACGACGCCATGGCGGGACAGAAAATCCGCATCCGTCTGAAGTCATATGACCATGAGGTCATCGACAACGCAGCGAAAAAGCTCGTCGACGAAGTTACCCGTACTGGAGCGTCGGTCGTTGGGCCGGTACCGCTGCCAACTAAGCGCAGCGTGTTCACCGTTATTCGCTCGCCCCACAAGTACAAGGACAGTCGAGAGCAGTTCGAAATGCGTACGCATAAGCGACTGATCGATATTGTCGATCCGACTCTGAAGACAATCGACACCCTGCGTCGCCTGGATCTCCCGGCAGATGTCAGCGTCGAGATCAAGCTCTGAGGAAGCGCATTATGACGAAGAACAAGACCGCCACTGCGCCCGTCAAGGCGCTGCTCGGCGTAAAGCTAGGAATGACACAGGTGTGGGACGAGAACGCAAATCTCGTTCCCGTGACCGTGGTTAAGGTTGGCAAGAATGTTGTCACCCAGATCCGCACCGAAGAAACTGACGGTTACTCGGCAGTTCAAATCGCATCGGGTGAGCTGAAGAACAAGAACGTCACCAAGCCGCTTGCGGGACACTTTGAGAAGGCCGGCGTTGAGCCGCGTCGCTTTGTTGCTGAAGTTCGCACGTCGGATTCCGACACCTACGAACTCGGCCAGGAGCTCGGCGTGGATACGTTCGAAGCCGGCGTGACTGTCGACGTGGTCGGCAAATCTAAGGGTAAAGGCTTCGCCGGCGCCATGAAACGTCACGGCTTCGCAGGCGGAAATGCATCGCACGGTGCGCACCGCAACCACCGCAAGCCAGGCTCCATTGGTGCCGCAGCAACCCCTGGTCGCGTCTTCCGCGGCCAAAAGATGGCGGGACGCATGGGCAATGCTCGCGTAACCGTCCAGAACCTGACCATTCACGCAGTGGACACCGAGAACGAACTTCTCCTCGTGTCTGGCGCAATCCCTGGTAATAAGGGTAGCGCCGTCGTGATCCGTACCGCCGCGAAGGGAGCCTAACAATGGCAAACCTCAAGGTTGACGTCATCGATTTCTCTGGCGAGAAGTCTGGCGACATCACGCTCGACGAGGCCGTCTTTGGCGTCGAAGAGAAGAACATCTCTCTTTTGCACCAGGTTGTCAATGCACAGCTCGCCGCACGCCGTGCGGGCACGCATAAGACCAAGACCCGCGGTGACGTCCGCGGTGGTGGCATCAAGCCATGGCGTCAGAAGGGAACCGGTCGCGCTCGTCAGGGTTCGATCCGTGCACCCCAGTGGGTTGGCGGTGGAGTTGCACATGGCCCGCAGCCGCGTGACTACTCGCAGCGCACACCCAAGAAGATGATCGCCGCTGCTCTACGCCAATCGCTCTCGGACCGTGCAGCACACGGTCGCGTGCACATTGTCAAGGGCTTCGTGGATGGAGACAAGCCATCGACGAAGGCCGCACTCGGCTTCTTGCTCGACGTGACCGACGGACGCTCCAAATCGCTCGTCGTCGTTGACCGCAACGATGAGAACTCGATTCTCTCGCTGCGCAATGCTCCCGAAGCGCACATTATTTTTGCCGATCAGCTCAATGCATACGACGTGCTCGTGTCCGACGACATCGTGTTCACCGAAGCTGCCTACGTGGCATGGACCTCCAAGGAGGAGACGAAGTGACTGACGCAACGTTCCATAACAAGGATCCTCGCGACGTCATCCTCGAGCCGGTCGCCTCTGAAAAGGCCTCGCGTCTCGAAGATGAGGGCAAGTACACGTTCATCGTGCACCCTTCTGCTAACAAGACGGAAATCAAGATCGCCATCGAGAAGATTTTTGGTGTCAAGGTTGAGTCCGTCAACACGCAGAACCGTCAGGGTAAGACTCGCCGCACCCGCGATGGCATCGGCCGTCGCAAGAACACCAAGCGCGCGATCGTCACCCTGCGTGAGGGGCACATCGACATCTACGGCGATATCGTCGGCTAAGCCGGCGGAAAGTTATTGAGGAATAAGAACTCATGGGAATTCGCAAGCACAAGCCGACGACCCCTGGTCGTCGCGGTTCGAGCGTAGCCGACTTCGTCGAGATCACACGATCGACACCGGAGAAGTCGCTCCTGCGCCCGCTCCACAAGACAGGCGGCCGTAATAACCACGGACGCATCACTACCCGCCACATCGGTGGTGGACACAAGCGCCAGTACCGCGTGATTGACTTCCGTCGTCACGACAAGGATGGTATCCCCGCGAAGGTCGCTCATATTGAGTACGATCCGAACCGTACCGCTCGTATCGCCCTGCTTCACTATGCAGACGGCGAGAAGCGCTACATCCTTGCTCCGGAGAACGTGAAGCAGGGAACGATCGTCGAAAATGGCGCGTCGGCCGATATCAAGCCTGGCAACAATCTGCCGCTGCGCAACATCCCGGTCGGTACCGTGATCCACGCAGTCGAACTCCGCCCCGGTGGCGGAGCCAAGATCGCCCGCTCGGCTGGATCATCCGTTCAGCTGGTTGCAAAGGAAGGCAAGCTCGCTCAGCTTCGCATGCCTTCTGGCGAAATTCGCAACGTGGATGCGCGCTGCCGTGCAACCGTCGGCGAAGTCGGAAACGCCGAGCAGGCCAACATCAATTGGGGCAAGGCAGGCCGTATGCGCTGGAAGGGCGTCCGCCCCTCCGTCCGCGGTGTTGTTATGAACCCGTTCGACCACCCGCACGGTGGTGGCGAGGGTAAGACGTCCGGTGGCCGTCACCCAGTGTCGCCATGGGGTCAGAAGGAAAAGCGCACCCGTCGTCCCAATAAGCCCAGCGACAAGCTCATTGTGCGCCGTCGCAAGACTGGCAAGAAGCACTGATAGGAGTAGTTCGCTATGCCACGTAGTTTGAAAAAGGGTCCTTTCGTTGACGATCACCTTCAAAAGAAGGTTGACGAGCAAAACGACAAGGGTTCAAAGAACGTCATCAAAACCTGGTCGCGCCGGTCGGTTATTACACCGGACTTCCTGGGTCACACATTCGCAGTCCACGACGGCCGCAAGCATGTCCCGGTGTTCATCACCGAGTCCATGGTTGGCCACAAGCTCGGCGAGTTCGCTCCGAGTCGTACCTTTAAGGGTCACGATAAGGACGACCGCAAGGGCCGTCGCCGGTAAGGCAGGAGAGGCAGGAAAATGGAAGCCAAGGCACAGGCGCGCTATGTTCGCGTCACGCCCATGAAGGCACGCCGCGTGATCAATGAAATCCGCGGAATGAATGCAGCTGAAGCCCTGGACGTGCTCGAATACGCACCGCAGGGGGTTGCTAGCGACATTCGCAAGATCGTCCAAAGCGCAATCGCTAACGCCCGCTATGAAAGCGATCAGGCCGGAGAGCGTTTCGACGACAGCGAGTTGAAGATTGTCGAAACCTATGTTGATGAGGGCCCGACGATGAAGCGCATTCGTCCTCGTGCACAGGGGCGCGCAAATCGCATCCTGAAGCGCACGAGCCACATCACTGTCATTGTTGGCAACGAGAAGGGAGCCTAAGCATGGGACAGAAAGTTAACCCGATTGGTTTCCGCCTTGGAATCACGACCGATCATCGATCGAAGTGGTTCACGGATTCCAACAAGGATGGCCAGACCTATGCCGATTACCTCGGCGAGGACATCAAGATTCGGAAGTTGCTTGAGAAGAACCTCGAACGTGCAGGTATTTCGCGCGTCAACATCGAGCGTCGTACCGAGCGTGTCGTCATCGATATCCACACTGCGCGCCCAGGCATCGTCATCGGTCGCCGCGGCGTGGAAGCTGATCGACTTCGTCAGGATCTCGAGAAGCTGACCGGCAAGTCCGTCCAGCTGAACATCCTCGAGGTCAAGAACCCCGAAGCTGACGCACAGCTCGTCGCACAGGGAATCGCAGAGCAGCTCGCTTCGCGTGTTTCCTTCCGTCGTGCCATGCGTAAGGGCATTCAGTCCGCAGAGCGCGCCGGCGCCAAGGGCATTCGTGTCCAGGTCTCCGGTCGTCTCGGTGGCGCAGAAATGTCACGCTCGGAGTTCTACCGCGAGGGTCGCGTTCCACTGCATACTCTCCGCGCAAACATTGACTACGGTTTCTACGAAGCTCGCACCACGTTCGGACGTATTGGCGTCAAGGTGTGGATCTACCGTGGAGACATCACGGACGCCGAGTACTACCGTTCGCTTGCCGAGTCCCCGCGTGGTCGCGGTGGCGCTCGTGGCGGCGAACGCCGTGGACGCGGCGGACGCGGTGGCGACCGTCGTCGTCAGAACCCGCCAGCCGAGCAGCAAGCTCCGGCAGCAACCGAGGCACCCGCTGCTCCTGCTGAGCAGGCTGAGGCGCCCAAAACCCAGGAAACGGAGGCCTGAGTAACATGCTCATTCCCCGCCGAACAAAGCATCGCAAGCAGCATCGCCCCACTCGTAAGGGCATGTCCAAGGGCGGCAACAACTTGGCTTTCGGTGAGTACGGTATCCAGGCTCTTGAGCCGGCCTACGTTACCAACCGCCAGATTGAGGCTGCTCGTATCGCAATGACTCGCCATGTCAAGCGTGGCGGAAAGGTCTGGATCAATATCTTCCCAGACCGCCCGCTCACGAAGAAGCCAGCCGAAACCCGCATGGGTTCCGGCAAGGGCTCCGTTGAATGGTGGGTCGCCAACGTGAAGCCAGGCCGGGTTCTCTTCGAACTCGCTGGTGTTGATGAGGAGCTGGCGCGCGAAGCACTTTCCCGTGCACAGCACAAGCTCCCGATGAAGACTCGTTTTATTTCCCGTGAGGATGGTGAATAATGGCTAAGGGTATTACCACTGAAGAGCTCGATCAGCTCACTGACGCAGAGCTCGCTGAACGCCTGAAGGAATCGAAGGAAGAACTCTTCAACCTTCGTTTTTCGGCTGTGACCCACCGCCTAGAAGATTCCGGTCGCTTGAAGGAAGTGCGCCGCAACATTGCGCGCATCTACACGATCGCACGCGAACGCGAGTTTGGAATCCGCACTGCCCCGACGGCTGAGAAGAATTAGTGAGGTCGCAGATGAGCGAGCAGGAAACGACAGAGACGACGGAGCGCAACAACCGCAAGGTGCGTACCGGCTACGTCGTCAGTGACAAGATGGACAAGACCGTTGTGGTTCGAGTCGAGGATCGCCGTAAGCATGGGCTGTACGGCAAGGTCATGACCCGTTCTAAGCGGATCAAAGCCCACGACGAGACCAACGAGGTTCGCGAAGGCGATCTCGTCCGCATCATGGAAACCCGACCGCTGTCCAAGACCGTGCACTTCCGCGTGGTCGAGGTCATCGAAAAGGCTAAGTGATTCTTCGGGCCGGTCCGATGCCGTGCATAACGCACGCCATCGGCTACCGCCCCAAGGCAGACAACCCATCCGTTCGGCAAGGCTCAGATTTGAGAACCGGCACGACGACAGGAGATATGTAAATGATCCAGCAGGAGTCGCGGCTTAAGGTCGCCGATAACACGGGTGCGAAGGAAATTCTTTGCATCTCCGTGCTCGGCGGTTCTGGCCGGCGCTACGCCGGAATTGGCGACGTCATCGTCGCCTCCGTCAAGGACGCAAGCCCAGGCGGAAATGTTAAGAAGGGCGAGGTCGTTAAGGCCGTTATCGTCCGTGCAAAGAAGAGCACGCGCCGTCCCGACGGTTCGTACATCAAGTTTGACGAAAACGCAGCAGTCATTCTCAAGAATGAGAACGAGCCACGTGGCACCCGAATTTTCGGTCCCGTTGCTCGCGAACTGCGCGATAAGCAGTTCATGCGAATCGTTTCGCTCGCACCGGAGGTGATCTAATGGCGAAGATCAAGAAGGGTGACCTCGTACAGGTCATCGCAGGTCGCGACAAGGGCCTACAGGGTCGCGTTCTCGAAGTCGACACCGACAGGGATCGTGTGATCGTTGAAGGTGTTCAACGCGTCAAGAAGCACACCCGAGTTGGTCGCACCGATCGCGGTGGAACGACCGGTGGAATTGAAACTGTTGAAGCTCCGATTCACGTGTCGAACGTGATGCTTGTCGGTCCCGACAAGAAGCCTATCCGCGTGGGATTCCGCGAGGTCGAGGTGGAGCGTGACGGCCGCAAGAAGATCATGCGTGAACGCATTGGTCGCCGTGGTGGAGAGGAGATCGAGCTGTGACTCAGCCTCGTTTGAAGATGAAGTACCGCGAGGACATCCTCCCGGCACTGCAAAAGGATTTCAGCCACGCTAACGTGTTTAACGTTGGTGGCCTCGAGAAGATCGTTGTCAACATGGGTGCTGGAGACGCTGCCCGCGACTCCAAGGTCCTGGATGGCGCGATTGCCGATATCACTGCGATTACCGGCCAGAAGCCCCAGGTTACCAAGGCCCGCAAGTCGATCGCGCAGTTCAAATTGCGTGAAGGGCAGCCGATTGGTTGCCACGTCACCCTCCGCGGTGACCGCATGTGGGAGTTCCTTGACCGCCTACTGTCCACCGCACTGCCGCGTATCCGCGATTTCCGCGGCCTATCGCCGAAGCAGTTCGATGGTAATGGCAACTACACGTTCGGCCTGACCGAGCAGACCGTGTTCCACGAGATCGACATGGACAAGATTGATCGCGTACGTGGCATGGATATCACAATTGTCACTACAGCGACGACAGACGACGAGGGACGCGCCCTGCTGCGCCAGCTCGGCTTCCCGTTCAAGGAGAACTGACAATGGCAAAAACTGCTCTAAAGAATAAGGCGGCTCGGAAGCCGAAGTACGCTGTGCGCGCATACACGCGCTGCCAGCGTTGCGGACGCCCCCATTCCGTCTACCGTAAATTCGGCCTGTGCCGAATCTGCCTGCGCGAGATGGCCCTTGCTGGTGAACTCCCAGGTGTCAAAAAGGCAAGCTGGTAAGAATACTACGTCGAAGGTCCGAAGAGGAAACCACGGCGAGGAAGGGCTGAGGCCCGAATGTCTATGACAGATCCGATCGCAGACATGCTCACGCGTCTGCGCAACGCCAATTCGGCGTTCCATGAGACGGTAGAAATGCCGTACTCGAAGATGAAGGCATCTATTGCCAACATCCTCAAGCGTGAGGGATACATTGATGGATTCAGCGTCGAAGATGCAACCGTGGGTAAGACGCTCACACTGACGTTGAAGTTTGGCCCGAACCGCGAGCGTTCGCTTGCCGGTTTGCGCCGTATCTCAAAGCCGGGACTGCGTGTCTACGCGAAGTCCACGAATCTTCCTCAGGTTCTTGGCGGCCTAGGCGTGGCTGTTTTGTCCACGTCCTCAGGCTTGCTCACCGACCGCGAGGCCAAGGACAAGGGTGTAGGTGGGGAAGTCCTCGCCTACATCTGGTAAGCGAAAGGAGTTCACACAATGTCACGTATTGGTAAGCTCCCGATCGTCCTCCCGTCCGGTGTTGAGGTCAAGATCAATGGTAACGACGTCACCGTCAAGGGCCCGAAGGGCGAACTCAAGCAGTCCGTTCCCGCGCCTCTCACGGTTGAGCTAGATGGCGAAGAAGTCATCGTCAAGCGCCCGAACGAAGAGCGCGAATCACGTTCGCTTCACGGTCTGACCCGTACGCTCATTTACAACGACGTCGTCGGTGTGTCTGAAGGGTACAAGAAGGACCTCGAAATCAACGGCACTGGCTACCGTGTGCTCGCCAAGGGAACGGACCTTGAGTTCTCCCTAGGTTTCTCGCACACCATCACCGTTAAGGCTCCGGAAGGCATCACGTTTACCGTGGACGGCCCCACGAAGTTCTCGGTGGCTGGTATCGACAAGCAACTGGTTGGCGAACTCGCCGCCAGTATTCGTAAGCTGCGCAAGCCTGAACCTTATAAGGGTAAGGGCATTCGCTACGCTGGCGAACAGGTGCGCCGCAAGGCTGGAAAGGCTGGTAAGTAATGGCTACCAAGGCAAAGTACTCAGCGCGCAAGCGCCGTCACCAGCGCCTGCGCAAGCGCATCGTTGGCACCGTCGAGCGTCCCCGCTTGGCAGTTGCTCGCTCGAACCGCAACATGGTCGCTCAGATCATCGACGATTCGGCGGGTACGACCCTGGCATACGCATCCAGTCTCGAGGCGGACTTCCCGTCCGATCTCGAGAACAAGGTTGCAGTTGCTCGCGAAGTTGGCGAACGGCTCGGTAAGCGCGCGGTTGACGCCGGTATTTCCGCCGTCGTTCTTGACCGTGCTGGAAACAAGTATCACGGTCGAGTGGCCGCGGTTGCCGATGGCGCCCGCGAAGCCGGCCTGGCCCTGTGATCTGGAACGAGAGGATATAGACATGGCTGCAGAGCAGCGTGGACGCCGTGACGGCGGCGAGCAGCGCGATGAGCGCGGCAATCGCCGTGAAGGACGTCGCAACGAGCGTCGTTCCGATCGTCGCGATGACAGGAACACATACATCGAACGCGTCGTGACCATCAACCGTGTTGCCAAGACCGTCAAGGGCGGTCGTAACATGTCGTTCACTGCACTTGTTGTGGTGGGAGACGGCAATGGCACAGTTGGTGTTGGTTACGGTAAGGCCAAGGAAGTTCCCGCGGCAATTGCTAAGGGAACCGAGAAGGCCAAGAGGAACTTTTTCAAGGTTCCGCGCATTGGCACCACCATCCCGCACCTGGTTCAGGGAGAGGACGCCGCTGGCGTTGTCCTCCTGCGCCCGGCATCGCCAGGTACTGGCGTAATTGCCGGCGGCCCGGTCCGAGCTGTCATGGAAGCCGCAGGCATCCACGACATCCTGACTAAGTCGCTTGGTTCGTCCAATGCCATCAACATCATCCGTGCAACCATCGCGGGTCTCAAGGAACTTGAACAGCCGGAAGCAGTGGCAGCACGCCGCGGACTGCCGGTTGACGAAGTTGCACCTCACGCGATGCTCCGTGCTCGCGCAGAGCACGAGGCTAAGGAACGCGAAGACGCCGAACTCGAAACACAGCGTGAAGAGAACGAGGCGGCTACCGCGGGAGTTGGTGCATAATGCTGAAGATTACGCAGAAGAGGGGCCTGATCGGCTCCAAAAAGAACCAGCGCGAGACTATGCGCTCGCTTGGTTTGAAGAAGATTCACCAGAGCGTGACCCTTCCGGATAATTCTGCAGTTCGCGGAATGGTCCGCACGGTCCAGCACCTGGTAGAAGTGGAGGAGGTCGACTAATGGCTGATTCGACACAGAATTCAGAGCCTTTGAAGATCCACGACCTGCGCCCTGCGCCCGGTTCGAACAAATCGAAGATCCGGGTCGGACGCGGCGAGGGTGGCAAGCGCGGTAAGACCGCCGGCCGCGGTACCAAGGGTACCTACGCTCGCAATACGGTCCGTGCAGGCTTCGAAGGTGGTCAGACGCCACTTCACATGCGTCTGCCCAAGCTTCGCGGCTTCAAGAACCCTGCGAAGGTGTACTACCAAGTCGTTAATCTTGACGCACTGAACGAGCTTTACCCCGACGGCGGAGACGTCACGGTGGAAAGCCTCGTCGAGAAGGGCGCGGTCCGTAAGAACCTCCCCGTCAAGATTCTCGGCACGGGCGAGATCAGCGCCACGGTCAACGTGACCGTTGACGCGTGGTCGGGCTCGGCCAAGGAGAAGATCGAGGCAGCAGGCGGTTCGCTGGCAAAGCGCGGCGCCTAAGTGCTTAAAAGGTCGGCTTCCACCTCAGTGTGGAAGCCGACCTTTTCTCATACTCTGCCAATTTTTCTTTTAATTACCCCATCTTTTGTGGCATAGACGGCACCAATTGGGTGTTAGGCAACACCTCGGTTGCAGGTATAGTAAAACGGTGTCGTCTGTGCGACCCGGTATCGTAATGTCGACACCCACATGTTCGGTTCGTCCGAACGACCACGCGACGGCCATCCGGCCGGCATTTGGAGGACTGTCTTGTTCAAAGCACTGGTATCAGCATTCCGTACTCCGGATCTGAGACGCAAGCTTCTGTTCACCATGCTCATCATGGCGATCTACCGCCTAGGCACTTTCTTGCCCGCTCCGTTCGTGTCGTATGCGAACGTCAAGCAGTGTCTGGATCAGCAGGGTGGCGCCGATCTTTTGACGATGATGAACATGTTCTCGGGTGGAGCATTGTTGCAGCTCTCCGTCTTTGCGCTCGGAATCATGCCGTACATTACGTCGTCGATTATTGTGCAGCTCATGCGCGTGGTCATACCGCGATTCGAAGAGCTCCATAAGGAAGGCCAAACGGGTCAGGCGAAACTTACCGAGTACACGCGGTACCTCACCATTTTCTTGGCGATCCTCCAAGCCTCGGTGATGGTGTCCATCGCGAACTCGCAGCTTTTCCCTCTGTGTAACCTTGATCCGATCCCGAACGCCACCCCGTGGAAGTACCTCATCACGATTTTGACTGTGACAGCGGGCACGGCCCTCGTCATGTGGCTCGGCGAGCAGATTACAGAGCGCGGTGTCGGCAACGGCATGTCGCTACTGATCTTCACCGGCATCGCGGCGTCCTTCCCATCAATGTTGACGAATGTGTACCAGTCCGATGGTGGCGTCAGCCGTCTCCTGATCGTGCTCGCGATGTTCCTGGCGATCACGCTCGTCGTCGTGTTTGTTGAACAGTCTCAACGTCGCATTCCAGTCCAGTACGCCAAGCGCGTTGTGGGCCGCCGTACCTATGGCGGCACTTCCACCTACATCCCGATCAAGATCAATATGGCCAACGTGATCCCCGTGATCTTCGCGTCGTCGATTCTTGCTCTGCCGCAGATGTTGACCCAGTTCGGAGATCCGAACGCGGGCTGGGTTCAGTGGCTCTCCTTGAACTTTGCACCGACATCGGGTTGGTACCTGCTCGTTTATGCTCTGCTGATCATCTTCTTCGCGTTCTTCTACACGTCGATTACGTTCAATCCGGAAGAGATCGCGGACAACATGAAGCGCTATGCGGTTTCGTACCGGGTATCCGTGCCGGGCAGCCGACTGCTGATTACCTCCGCTATGTCATCAATCGCATCAACTGGGTGGGCGCACTCTACCT
>JAAYGH010000057.1 GCA_012727825.1 Trueperella sp. | reverse complement strand
GGTTCAAGACATCCTTGCCGCCAATCCTCCAAAATTCGTGGTTGCCAAGGGCGGAATTACCTCGTCCGACACTGCATCCAAGGGAATGGAAATCAGGCACGCCATGGTCATCGGCCCGATGCTTCCGGGCATTGTTTCCCTCTGGTCGGGCGAAGATGGCCCAGCCGCCGGGATTCCGTACATCGTGTTTGCGGGCAATGTGGGCGACGATGAGTCGCTCGCCTACGTCGTCGACAAGCTCTCGAAGTAGCACAACACACTAGGTAACGGCACGCGGCGAGACACCGCCCCGTGCTGCAGAAGATTCTCAAAGGAGAGAAGAATGAAGATTGCAGTATTAGGTCTTGGGGCCATGGGTCTGGAAATGGCGACATGGCTCGCCGATAAGTTCGACGTCGTTGGATACGACATCGCGATCGAGCGCATGAAGCTCGCAAGTGAACGTGGCGTAACAGAAGCGGCAACCGCACGTGAGGCGTGCGTCGGTGCGGACATCGTGTTGGTGGCCGTGCGTAACCGCGAACAGCTGGACGACATGTTGCATGGCGAGGCTGGCATCGCTGAGGTCATGAAGAAGGGCTCGGCCATTCTGCTGACGTCGACGATCGGAATTGCAGCGGTTGAGGAAGTTGGTGCGCAGCTCAAGGACATGGGGCTGGGCCTCGTCGACGCGCCGGTGTCAGGAGGGCCCGCGCGAGCTGGCAAGGGCGACCTCCTCGTCACCGTTGGTGCCTACGAAGAGGAATACAACTATGCCAAACCCGTGCTGGATGCCATGGCCTCCACGCTCGTATGGGTGGGCAAGGAGCCAGGTAAGGGCCAGTCCATGAAGACTGTCAACCAGCTCCTGTGTGGCATCCACATCGCTGCAGGCGCTGAGGCGCTGGCGTTGGCTGGCGAGCTCGGGCTGGACCAGGAGGTCGCGCTCGAGGCGCTGATGTCCGGTGCTGCGGCGTCGTTCATGCTCGGCGATCGCGGCCCCCGCGCGATTCAGGCGTACGCGGGTGAAACAGCAGAGGTGAAGTCCCGGCTCGATATCTTCGTCAAGGACATGGGGATAGTCACCGACGCCGCCAAGTCCGTTGGCATGGCCGTGCCGGTGGCTGCCGCTGCCGAACAGGAATACCTCCTAGGTCTGTCCAATGGCCAGGGAGCTATGGATGACTCGTCGGTCATCCACGTTATTGCCCCCAATTCGCGCGTTAACCCTAACTAGGAGATAGCGTTATGAGTGCTGCAACACTATTAGGTATAGCCATTGGCGCTATTATCGTCCTACTCTTCCTGGTCATTCAGGTGAAGATGTCGGCTTTCGTGGCAATTTTGCTTGTCGCCACGGGAACCGCATTGGCAACCGGAATTCCGGTGGAAGAGATCGTGCCCGTCCTGCAACAGGGCATGGGTAATACCCTCGGATCTGTCATGATCGTCGTGGGTCTGGGTGCGATGCTCGGCCGCGTCATTGAAGTCGCTGGCGGTGCAGACTCACTGGCGCACTCGTTCACTCGGATGCTGGGCGAAAAGCGTGTCAGCGCGGCCGTCACGGCGGCAGCGTTCGTGCTTGGAATTCCGATCTTCTTCGATGTGGGCTTCATTATCCTTGCGCCGATCGTCTTCGGCTTTGCGAGGGTTGCCAACATCAATCCATTGAAGATTGGCCTACCGGTTGGTGGCGTTCTCCTGACCGTCCACGTGGCGCTTCCGCCCCACCCCGGTCCGGTCGCCGCTGCAGAAATCATTGGCGCCGATATCGGTATGATGCTCGCGATCGGGTTACCGATTTCGGCCGTCACTGCGGTGGTT
>JAAYGH010000056.1 GCA_012727825.1 Trueperella sp. | reverse complement strand
TCAATAGCCCTGCCGCGCCCTGCTAAACAATCCGGCAACGATAGATAACGAGGTGGCAATGTCCAAGCTGATCCATGTCACGGGAGCCGTGTTCGTCCGCGACGACCGCATCATGGCTGCACAGCGCGGCGAGAGCAAGTCGCTGGCCGGTTACTGGGAGTTCCCAGGCGGGAAAATTGAACCGGGCGAAACGGGCGAGGAATCCCTCGCCCGCGAGTTGCACGAGGAGCTCCTCATCGACGCCACGGTCGGAGACTTCATCGCCCGCTCCGAATACGAATATTCCTTCGGAACCGTGCGCCTCGACGCGTATTTCTGTACGTTTTCCGACGACGTCGAACCGCAGCTCACCGAGCATGCACAGGTGCGGTGGTTGGCCGCCGACGAGCTCGACGACGTCGAATGGGCGCCCGCCGACATCCCGATCATTGACGAGTTGAAGACTCGGCTCTAGCGAAATCAGGCTCCCAGGAGATCCGCCAGCGCCTCGAGCGTTTCTGACGCCCCGGCGTCGATCCGCAGGTCGACGATTCCATCGGCGGCGGTGGGTCCGTAGTTGATGATCGCGAGCGGCGAGCCGGTGGCCCACGCCTGACGCGTGATCCACATGCCCGTGTTGACCACGAGCGAGCTGCCGACGACGAGCGCCACGTCCGCCTCCGTCGCGGCCCGCATCGCGGCGTCCATGTCGTCCGAGGGTAGCCCTTCGCCGAAAAACACGACGGCCGGCTTCATCAGTCCGCCGCACGCCGAGCATGGTGCGACCTTGAAATTCGATGCCTCGGCATCCTCGCGGTCCGCGGTGGCGAGCACGGCTGGATCGCGGTCATACTGCGGCCAGCCCGGGTTGAGCTCGTCGAGTTCGGTTGCGTACTCTTCGCGGGGAATGACCCGCTCGCAGGCAAGGCACCGCGCGTGGGCAAACGACCCGTGGAGTTTCCACACGTTGTTGGTTCCAGCTTTTGTGTGCAGGCCGTCAATGTTTTGGGTAGCGACGCCGGAAATGAGACCAGCCTTCTCGAGGCGCGCAATCGCTTTGTGGCCGGGGGAAGGCTCGAGCGAGTTAAAAACCCGCCACGTCTCGTGATTGCGCTGCCACACCCACCGCTGCCAGACAGGATCATCCACGAACATGTCGTATTCAATTGACGGTTTTTCGGTGGTGCCCTGACCTCGGTAATCGGGTAGGCCCGAGTCCGTGGAGATGCCAGCGCCGGTGATGGCGAGGGTCTTTTTGCCACGCATCAGTTCGGCAAGTGCTTCCGCTGCTTCGATTGGATCTGAAATTACCATAATTTCCACCTCGGCCCGAGTCTATCGGGTGGGCTTTTGGCACTCGACCGCGAGACCGACGGGGACGCGAGCATGGTTGAGGTGAGAGGTGCTTGGCTATGGGAGCAAATTCCTAGTTTCGGCGATAAGAAACATGAGACAATGGGCGTTGTAAAGATTGACTAGCAAAGGAGCAAGTACCAGTGGGCATCGCAACACCTGAGGTTTACAACGAAATGATCGACCGGGCGAAGGCAGAAGGCTTCGCGTACCCGGCGTTTAACGTCACCTCATCACAGACACTTATCGCGGCCCTTCAGGGCCTGTCGGACGCAGAGTCGGACGGCATCATCCAGGTCTCAGTCGGCGGAGCAGAGTACCTCTCTGGTTCCACGAACAAGGATCGCGTCGCAGGTTCGCTCGCTCTTGCCGCATACGCGCGCGAGGTTGCCAAGAACTACCCCGTCACCATCGCTCTCCACACGGATCACTGTGCGTACGAGAACATCGACTCTTGGATTCGCCCCCTCATCGAGGCATCGATTGCGGAAGTTAAGGCTGGCCGTGAGCCGATTTTCCAGTCGCACATGTGGGATGGTTCTGCTGTTGACCTCCAGAAGAACCTTGAGGTTGCTCAGGAACTTCTGGATCTCACCAACCAGGCAAAGCAGATTCTCGAAATTGAAATCGGCGTTGTCGGCGGTGAAGAGGACGGCGTTGCTCACGAGATCAACGAGAAGCTCTACACCACGGTTGAAGATGGCATGGCCACCGCTGAGGCTCTCGGCCTAGGCGAGAAGGGGCGTTACATGACGGCCCTGACCTTCGGTAACGTCCACGGCGTGTACAAGCCAGGTGCGGTCAAGCTGCGCCCAGAACTCCTTGGTGAAATCCAGGGCGCAGTTGGTGAGAAGTACGGTCAGGACAAGCCGTTCGATCTCGTCTTCCACGGTGGCTCGGGCTCATCAGACGAAGAGATCGCGATTGCGGTCGGCCACGGCGTCATCAAGATGAACGTCGATACCGACACCCAGTACGCGTTCACGCGTCCGGTGGTTTCGCACATGTTCCAGAACTACGACGGCGTGTTGAAGATCGACGGCGAGGTTGGCAACAAGAAGATGTACGACCCACGCACGTGGGGCAAGGCAGCCGAGGCCGGCATGGCCGCTCGCGTTGTTCAGGCAGCTCAGCAGCTTGGTTCGGCTGGCAAGAAGCTGAAGTAAGCGGTTAGCTACACATAGACAAGGCGG
>JAAYGH010000055.1 GCA_012727825.1 Trueperella sp. | reverse complement strand
GAGTTACGGTGGACTGGAATGAGCAGGCTCTGCAATCTGCAATGGACTATCGGGACATGATGGACATGTCCGACTCCCAGATTTACGATCAGCTGACTTCGGATTACGGAGGGAAGTTCACGCCCGAGCAGGCGCAGTACGCCGTCGACAATCTGCCGAATTAGTATTTTGCTTGCCTAGCCGAGGAACTCCCTGAGCGCCCGCTCCCTGTACCCGAAAAGTTTTCGCAGTTCTCTGCGGACTATCGGGGCAGCGGGGCGTAACGCTAGGGGCAGTCCCCAGTTCACGATGTCGGTGATGCGAGTGCGTTCGCCGGTTTCGACTTCGCTGAAAATGTGCCGATGCCGCCAATGAGCAAATGGCCCGCTGACCTGCACATCCTCGAAAAGTTCAGGCGGTTCCAGTTTCGTATGCCGCACACGCCATGGCAGGCCGACGGGACCCACGCCCGCGCCCGGCAACGCGATGTTCGGCAAGAACCGCGAAAGAAGAGGATGAGAAACGCGGAGCACCACTTCGGACCCGGGGTTCAAGCCATTGGTGAGCGGAATCGTCACAACGCCCATGCCGGGCGGCGTGAGCACGCTGAACAGATCTGGTTCTAAATGCGCCCCGAAAACCTCGTGCCTCGGGTGCTCGTAGTAGCTGACGTGAACGAAAGTATGCGCGCTCGAGGAACTGCGGTGCATCTTCACATAAAGCCCGCTACATGCCCTGCTCGATGAGGTCCAACAAATATTGGCCGTAGCCCGACTTCACGAGGGGTTCGGCGCGATCCGCCAGACCGTCGTCGTCGATGAAGCCCATCCGCCACGCAACCTCTTCGGGTGCGCCGACCTTTAGACCCTGGCGCGCCTCGACGGTGCGGACATAGGCCGTCGCATCTGCGAGGGAGTCAAATGTGCCCGTATCGAGCCAGGCCGTACCGCGTGGGAGGACCTCCACCGCCAGCTTGCCCGCTTCGAGGTACGCCTTGTTGACGTCCGTGATCTCATATTCGCCGCGTGCCGAAGGCTCAAGATTTTTCGCGATCTCCACGACGTCGTTGTCGTAGAAGTACAGGCCGGGAACCGCGTACGGCGACTTCGGCTTCTCGGGCTTTTCTTCAATCGAGATCGCCTTGAAGTCGGCGTCAAATTCGACGACGCCGTACCGCTCCGGATCCATCACATGGTAGGCAAACACTGCGCCGCCGTCGGGATCAACGTTTCGGCGCAACTTCGTACCCATGCCCGGGCCGTAAAAAATGTTGTCGCCAAGGATAAGGGAAGCGGGCTCGTTACCCACGAACTCCGCGCCCAAAACAAACGCCTGCGCTAGACCGTTCGGCACTTCTTGGACGGTAAACGAGAGGTTAATTCCAAATTGTGAACCATCGCCGAGTAACCGATGGAATTGTGGCGCATCTTCCGGAGTAGTAATGATTAAAATGTCCTGAATGCCAGCTAGCATAAGTGTGGACATCGGGTAGTAAATCATTGGTTTGTCATAAACCGGGACGAGCTGCTTGGATGTACCGAGCGTAATTGGATGAAGTCGAGTACCGGATCCACCGGCCAGAATAATTCCACGCATACCCCCATTGTGGCTTAAATTGACGGCCGATGGGTATTGAGAGGGAAGGGAACAGCTGGTGAGTAAGAAGGCTATGACTGCCGAGGACCGCTCTGCACTAGTCGCGGTCACGATATTTCCACTCGTTATTGTTCTCGGTGCGGTATGGGCATATAACTTCCCCGCGACCGCATCGCATCTGACCCCATACATTTCGCCGGGGCTGGGCTTCATCATGTTCACGATGGGGCTAACTCTCACGATTTCGGACTTCAAGCGCGTGGCCGAGCGTCCGCTTGCCGTGCTCCTAGGCGTGAGCGCGCAGTACATCATCATGCCCTCCCTTGCGTTTGGGCTCGTTCACCTACTGAACCTGCCGGCTGGAATTGCGATCGGCGTGATCCTCGTGGGATGCGCTCCGGGTGGTACGGCCTCGAACGTGGTGGCCTACCTTGCGAAGGCAGACGTGGCGCTGTCCGTCACCTTGACCACGGTATCGACTCTGCTCGCCCCAATCATCACACCAATTTTGGTGCAGGTTCTTGCGGGTACGCTCACGGAAATTGACGGTGGACCGATGGCCATATCGATCTTAAAGACCGTGGTTATCCCGGTTGTCGGGGGCGTGATTTTGCGACTGCTCATTCCAACGATCATCGATAAACTGCTCCCTGTGCTCCCGTGGATTTCGACTCTCGGCATCACCCTCGTTGTTGCCGCACTCGTGCCGGGATCGGTGGACGCGTTGAGCACCGCCGTCGCTGTCGTCTTCGTCGCGGTCATCCTCCACAACGTTGCAGGTTTACTCTTTGGATACTGGGCTGCTCGGGCTACCCGCTCGTCGCCTCGCACCGCCCGCACTGTTTCGATCGAGGTGGGAATGCAGAACTCCGGACTAGCGGCGACGTTGGCCAAAACGCACTTCCCGGCTACCCCGGAGGCCGCCCTCCCGGGCGTTATTTTCTCGGTCTGGCACAACATTTCGGGTGCCCTGATCGCGCTCTATTACCGCCGCCGCGCAGAGGCTGAGGCTCAAGCCCAGGGCTGAGCGGGTTCTGTCGTAGACGCGAGGGTTAGTGGTCAGGTGCGAGGGGTAGTTCTCCTCGCGTTTGGCTAGGAGTCCTCGCGTTTGGGTAGGCGGGTGCCGGGGCTGAGGCTTAGGCCCGGGGGTGTGCTGGGGCTGCTGTAGACGCGAGGGTTTGTGGTCAGGTGCGAGGGGTAGTTCCCCTCGCGTTTTGCTAAGAGTCCTCGCGTGTGGGAAGTAGACGTGCTGGTGGTGGATGGAAGGTCTCGCGTTTGGGTAGGCGG
>JAAYGH010000054.1 GCA_012727825.1 Trueperella sp. | reverse complement strand
GCGATGCGAGAGTTGAACCGCCTTGGGCGTACCAGTTGTTCCGCCCGTCATGAGGAGAACCGCGAGGCTCTCGGTGTCAGGGCCTTGTTCAAGGTCGAAGTTCAGCGGTGCGTTATGCCTGACCTGGTTGTCCCACGAGTGCACTCCCGAAGGGACCTTGCCGCGCAGCTTGTTTCGCTGCTGACGCGCGGCCTTCACCGGCAACTTCAGCAGCAACTGGGACTTGCGCGGGAGCGCCTTGGTGAGGTTGACCGCGAGGTATGTGCGGCCCTTGAAATCGCCGTCAACGATCAACTTTTCGAGGGTCTGTTCCCAACCGACTACGACCTTCGACTCGACCAGCTCAATCTGCTCGTCGATCTGCGATGTCGGGGCAAGCGGATTGTGCTCAGCCACTGTTACACCAAGCGCCATCGCCGCATAGAACAGCACATAGTGCTGGGGACAATTCGGCAGGATCGCCGAAATGACATCGCCGCGCCGAACACCAACCATCTTGAGTACCTGCGCCGCACGCTGAACCTCATCAAGGATCTCGGCGTAGGTATATTCGCGTCCCAGAAAATCGATGGCAACCCTCTCTGGAAAGTCCTTGGCTGCCGAAAAAAGTACGTGATCGATCGTCGTAGTGATCGGATCAACTTCGGTTGGCACTCCCTCGGAGTAATGTGCGTGTGCTTGGTCCATGTGATTCATCGAAGTCCCTTTCGAAAATGTCCCTTAAGGTTGCGCCAACGTCGTCGTTACTGTACTTCCTAGGGCACGTATTCTTAGTCTTCCGCATCATTCGCGGGTGAGCAATCGGAGGCGGATGTGTGCTTGGGAATGCTCGAGCTCGTCGAAAATCCCTTGCGGAATGCTCGCCGCTGTGTCTGTGACCATGTAACCGTATTCACCGCTCGTGGCGAGCGACTGATAGGTGACGTTGACGTGACCCTCCGCGAACAGATTATTGACGTCAGCCAGAGCGCCCGGGGTGTTCCAGTGGAACCACACAACGCGATGGAGTGACTCAGCTGTTGGTGAGGTGGCGATATTGGGGATGTTGACGGACATGTCGGTGGATCCCTTGCGCCAATAATTCATCATCTTCATCGCCACGAACTGGCCGATCGATTCCTGCGCCTCGAGCGTGGAACCACCAATATGCGGTGTGAGAATAACGTGGGTGAGCCCGATGAGAGTGGAGGCAAATGGGTCGCCATTCGCGAGCGGTTCGGTAGGGAAAACATCAACGGCAGCGCCCGCTACTTTTCCTGACGTGACGGCCTCACGTAGGGCCTCCAGATCCATGACGTGACCGCGCGCGAGGTTAAGAACAATTGAACCGTCCTTAAGTTTGGCGAACTTTTCGGTGTCAAAGTATCCCGTGTTTGAGTCGCGCCCATCGATGTGGAGACTGACGACGTCTGCCGTTGTGAGGAGCTCATCAAGGGTAACCGGGGCGGCGTTGCCGAGCGCTAGACGCTCGGCGATATCGTGGAAGATGACCCTCATGCCGAGCGCTTCAGCGACGACGGACAGCTGAGAGCCGATCGATCCATAACCGATAATTCCCAAAGTCTTGCCACGCACTTCGTGGGAGCCATCGGAAGTCTTTTCCCAAATACCCTTGTGGAGGGCCGCATTTCTTGAGGGGATTTGACGCACCAGCGAAATCAGCTCACCAATGGCCAATTCGACCACCGAACGCGTGTTGGAGTAGGGCGCATTGAACACGGCGATACCGTGATCGGATGCGGCCTCAAGATCGATTTGGTTCGTCCCAATGCAATAGGCGCCAATGGCCGCCAACTGTGGGCACGCCTCGAAGACCCGACGGGTCACGTTCGTCTTGGAACGAATACCCAGCATGTCGAATCCCTGGAGGGCCTCGATGAGTTCGTCCTCTTCTAGGGAGCCGGACATACGGACGACCTCAACGCCGTACCGCTCAAAGATCTCGTCCGCAGCGGCATGTGGATTTTCCAGGAGAAGGATTCGGGTCACGTCATCACTCTTTTCTAAAAACCTTGTGGCAGTTGGCTACGAAAGACCACGTCCAGACGGCGAGTCGGCCGTGTCATTGCGACGTACAGATCGCCAGGCCCGTCGGCCAGAATCTCATTCGGTTCCACGAGGACGACGACGTCGTACTCCAAACCCTTTGACATTCCTGCAGTCAACACATGTATTCTCGCCGAAATCTCAGATCCCGTGCGATCCAGCGTCCAGTCATTGAGATTGCTGGCGTTTGCGAGCGTGTTACCAACGGATTCGTGGAGTGCGCGCGAGGTGATGACGCCGATGGAGCCCCGGCCGGTCCCGAAGTCGGCGTCAAGTTCTCGCGCCGCGTTGGCAACAAGCGACACCAGTTCGCCGGCACCGCCGTGCGTGACGCTCATTGCGTCCTCGAGGTCCCGCGCGGGACGTACGAATCCGACCTCGTACCCGGCTGCTTCCATCACCGTGCGCGCGCGATCGAGCACGGTGGCGGGGGTTCGGTAAGAGATCGTCAGTTCCTCGACACGATGGAAGTCCGAGAGTGCTCCGAGAGCATGATCCCAGCCTCCCGCAGGAGCCCCGGCGGGCCGCTGGTCGAGGTCGCCCACGATGGTCATCGACTTCGACGGGTTACGTCGAGAAATCATTCGCCACTGCATCGGCGAGAGTTCTTGAGCTTCGTCGACGACGACGTGTCCGTACGTCCACGAGCGGTCGGCTGCGGCATGCTCGGCGAGGGTTTGGCTCGAATGGGACTGGGCCACCCGTTCGGTCAGCATGTCGGTGCCCACGATGCCCCCGCCAAGGCCCATCGCATCCATCGTTTGGGCGACGTAGTCGGACAGCTGTCTGGCTTCGGCGTCCTGTGCGGTGCGACGGCGGCGTTGCTCGTCAGAGGAGAATTCGCCAAGGTGCTCAGACAGTTCATCCACGATCGGGATGTCTGCGGCGGTGAGACCTGAGCCGCGTTCGCGGCGGAGCAATGCTCGATCATTGTCGGATAGTTCGGGCGCGATGCGTTCGAGGAGTTCAGGCCAGTGGTAGATGCGCTCAAGGAGTTCCGTTGCCGACGTGGGCATCCAGTGCAAGTTAATCTCGCGGCGTGCGTCAATCGAATCAGCCACATCGGAGATGAGCCAGTCGGAATTTTCCACGGTGGTCTCAAGCGCGTCAGCTAACTGTTCGGCCAACGCCATGACGAGCCGGCGGGCGTATACGTCGCGCGCCTGGTTGTGGGGTTTGCCAGAACGGCGAGCGCGGCGCTGGGCGTCCTCGACCATCTCGGGTGTCAGGTGCACTGTCTTGCCGTTGATTTTGAATGACACCGGCTCAAACAATGGCCTTTGAATGATGTGGCGAACTGCGCGCTTAGCAAATTCCGCCCACATCTCGCCACCCTTGATGTCAGCCACCTTGGCCGGTTCCGTGATGGTGGCACGCACGCCCGGAACCAAGTCCTCGATCGTTGTGGACACGACGTCGGATTCACCAAGAGAGGGCAACACCTGATCGATGTAGCGCAAAAAGACGGGCGAGGGGCCGATGATGAGAACACCGGAGCGGGACAGGCGCTCGCGGTGAGCGTAGAGAAGGAAAGCAGCCCGGTGAAGAGCCACCGCCGTTTTGCCGGTACCCGGGCCTCCCTGAACCACCAGAATGCCGTTTGCATCCGCCCGGATGATGCGGTCTTGCTCGGCTTGGATGGTCGCGACGATGTCGCCCATCTTGCCGTCGCGGGCCTCACTCATCGCGGCCATCAGTGCGCCTTCGCCAGTGAGGTTGAGTTCAGAGGAGTCGGCCGCGTGCGAGAGCAGTTCGTCCTCCACGCCGGTCACGTCACGAAATCGGGTCTGAATGTGGCGCCGACGCACGACGCCACCCGGATGAGTGGCCGTCGCCTGATAGAACAGCTCTGACTGCGGCGCGCGCCAGTCGGTCAGTAAAATGGACTGATCGTCGCCGCGAAGAGTCATCCGGCCAATGTGCGTCACCTGCTCAGTGTCGTGGTCAAGGCGACCCATCACTAGCCGATTTTCGACATTGCGGAGGCGAATGAGGTTGTCTTCGTAGTGGGTGGCAAACGAATCGCGCTCCGAGGCAGAACTCGGTGTGCCACCTCCGCCCTGAGCGCGCACGCGCGCTAGGCGCTCGGTGTAGTAATCTCGTTGCCTATCGAGGGCTTGGTAGGCAAGGTCGACGAACGACTGTTCTTCGTCGATTGCCCGCTCGATCGCGGATCGGTTCTCGTGCACGCAATGCTCCCCAGGTTGGAATATGGCAATCAATTATTCCCGATCCAGAGCCCGGATGCACAACTCGTGGTGTGACACACGTTTCGCGAGGGTGAGACGTGTAACGCGGGGAATAGTTAGCCAAGGCTCGCACGTTATGACAGTGTAGGAAAAGGAGGCTTTCTTGACTGAATTTTTCACTCTCGATTCGGTTGCGAGCGGTTTGCGTGTGCGAACGCTCGTGATCAATCTTGTGGACCCTCTCATCGACGCAGGGGACACGGCACAGGCAATTAATGCCACGATCCAGACGCTTGACGAGGAACTGATCGGCACCTTCGATTCGGACGCGATCTTCGACTACCGTGCCCAGCGCCCGATCGTGAGCTATGCAGATGGCCACATCGTGGGCCTGACAATGCCTGAGGTACGACTCTCGCTTGTCACTGACGTTCAGGG
>JAAYGH010000053.1 GCA_012727825.1 Trueperella sp. | reverse complement strand
TACGCCTGGCGAACAGGCATGATGAACGGCGAGAAACCGGGGATCATTGACACCACCTTGGTGATCATCGAATCGGGCATGGACGGCACGAGGAACAAACCAATGTAGAACGGGATGAGTAGAGACATCGTGATCGGGGTTGTCACCGCGCCGAGATCTTCTTGGCGCGACGCCGTGGCGGCTACCGCCCCGGTGACCATCGCGTAGAAGAAGAAGCCGAGCACAAGCCACACGAACATCCACACGAGGAACGGGCCAAGGCCGAAATCGATCCACAGTCCCGTAATGTTGAGCGCCACAACAGCGGCGACGAGGTAGAGCGCGAACTGCAGGAAGAGGAACAGGCCGATGCCCAAAACTTTGCCGAGCAGGAGAGTGCGCGGGCGTACGGTCGTCAAAACAATTTCCACCACGCGCGAGGACTTCTCTTCCACCACTCCGTTCGCGATCGTCGAAATGCCGGTAATGATCATCATGAAGAGCAACATGACGCCGATAAATGAAGATATATAGCCCAGCGGATCGGACTCGATCAGGTTTGCGGCACCGATCGTCACGACGGACACGGGCACGGTGACGTTGCCGGAGAGGGCCGCATAGTCGGCGTCGGTCAGCGTCAGGCCCCGGTCTTCGATCAGCCAGGCCGTTGAGGCCGTGTTCACCACGGCACTCAGGCTCTGGTCAGCGCCCGACAGGCCGTCGGAGGCCACGACCATTTCCGGTGTGCCGGGCTCGCCGGCGATCACCACAGCGGGCCCGGTGGCGTCACTTTCACTGCGGTCGTGCAAGAACTGTTCCGCCTCGCCGTGACCAATCGATTGGATATCGATCGACGTGCCGCCAGCCTTGTCAACATGCGCAGCATAGTCAGCCATCTGATCTTCGATCGCCACGACTGGAACCCACGAGCGGTCCGTGCCGTCGCCGTCATCATCGAGAAGAAACATGCCGACGACGCCTGCTCCGAGAATGAGCACAAGGATGACGACCGAGGACAGCATCATCGCGCGACTGCGCAGGAGCGTCGTGAATTCGCGCTTAATAATTTGGCCAATCATGCTTTCTTACCTCCAAACATGCGGGCAAAGAAGCCGGATTTTTCGTCTGATTCTGCGGCGGGTGGGGGGACCTCGACGATGTTGCCGAACAGATCGGTGAGCGAGGGGCGCACGTGTGTGAAACCGTGCACCGGCCCCACCGACAGCGCGGCCTGCAAGACCTCCTGGTCGGACACGTGTGCAGGAAGTGTCGCGCGCACCTTGCGTGCTTCCACATCTGATTCGATGCCAAGCGGGCGGAGCACACCGGTCACGGCGTCTGCGGCCGGAGTGTCAATTTCGACGACGGCGTCCGCACCGGCGTCGCGAAGCGCGTCGATCGAGCCTTCCGCAGCAATTTTCCCGAGGGATGCAATGCCTACGCGATCGCATAGGCGTTCAACGAGGTCGAGCTGATGGGACGAGAACACGACGGTGGCGCCTTGCGTGGCCTTTTCGCGGAGGACGGCGCTCATTTCTTTGACCGCGATCGGGTCGAGGCCGGAGAATGGTTCGTCGAGCACGAGCACCTGAGGATCGTGGATGAGGGCGGCTGCGAGCTGCACCCGTTGCTGTTTTCCCAACGAGAGGGCCTGAACCTCGCCACCGCGGCGCATGTGTACTCCGAGACGCTCGGTCCAGTACTCCATTGCTGACGTTGCATCCGCATTGGACATGCCATGGAGGCGTGCGAAATAGATAAGTTGCTCGCCCACCTTCATCTTGGGGTAGAGGCCGCGTTCTTCGGGCATGTAGCCGAAGCGTCGGCGGTCCGCGAATGTCAACGGGGTGCCGTTGATGCGAACATCACCCGAATCTGCCGACAGGACTCCGAGGGCAATGCGCATCGTCGTCGT
>JAAYGH010000052.1 GCA_012727825.1 Trueperella sp. | reverse complement strand
CCAGCGGCGGGCACGTCCCAGACGTCCTCGTCGGGAGGAATGACGTTCCAGTCACCGGTGAGGGCGATCTTGGCGTCGGGATCCTCGGCGAGGCGGGCCGCCGCGCGATCCTTGAGCGCCGAGAGCCACGCGAGTTTGTATTGATAGTGCGGATCATCAACGCTGCGGCCGTTTGGCACGTACAGGCTCCAGATCTCTATGCCCCCAGTGGTGGCCCCGATTGCGCGTGCCTCGGGAGCGCCGGCGATGAAGAGCTCCTCGCCGTCGGGGGTGCCCTTCTTGAATCCGGGTTGGCCGGTAAAGACGTTCTGGACATTCTCCAGACCAACGCGCGAAATGATCGCGACTCCATTCCACTGATTGTGGCCCTCAATTGCCACCTCGTATCCGAGGTCCGTGAACTGTTCCAGTGGGAACTGTTCGGGTTTGCACTTGATTTCCTGCAGGGCGAGAACGTCGAGGTCGTGGCGTTGGAGGACGTCCACGGCGCGGTCGGCTCGGGCGCGGATCGAGTTGATATTCCAGGTCGCAATCTTCATGGCCACCAGCCTAGCGAAGGTGGAGGGCGATGGGGTTGGTGGAGCGCGTGATAGCCGCGCCGGGCCCGTCATGGCCTGCCGTTGGTTGCGTCGTGCCGCGATTCAGTGCGCTAGCCTTGGGGCATGTCGAGAGCACTGATCACCGGAGCCAGCGCGGGTCTAGGCCGCGAGTTTGCACGCACGCTTGCATCCCAGGGCAATGACATCGTGCTGGTTGCCCGCAACGCAGACCGGCTCGACAACCTCGCCACCGAGCTCCGCACTACTGGCGTAGACGTGGAGGTCTTGCCTGCGGATCTTGGAAACGACGCCGATCTAGCGCGCGTGGCCGACAGGCTCCGCTGGGATGATGCACCAGTTACGCTCCTGGTCAATAATGCGGGTTTTGGGCTCGGTCAAGATTTCGTGGGCGGCTCCCTCGATCGGGAACTCGAGGGTCTCAACGTCATGGTTCGGGCCGTCCTCGTGCTGTGCCATGCCGCGGCTCATGCGATGCGGATGCGTGGCTTTGGGTCCATCATTAACGTCTCCTCGATGACGGCTCTGACCGCCCAAGGCACCTACTCCGCTCACAAAGCGTGGGTGCGCACGTTTACTGAAGGTCTCGCAGCTGAGCTCGCCGATTCGGGCGTGACCGTGACGGCGGTGACCCCCGGACTCATTCGCACCGAGTTCCACGAACGTTCCGAGGTTGATTCCTCTCAGTGGCCAGACTTCGTGTTTGCTCAACCTCGCCAAATTGTGGACGAGGCACTGGAAGCTGCTCGCCGTGGTCGGGTCATTGTCACCCCCACGCCTCTCTATAAGGCCGCCGCGGCGCTCGCGAAGCTCGCGCCGCGCGCCCTCATCCGCAAGGTCGCCGGCCCGGGAATGTCTGGGCGCAGTTAAAACCGCCCGGGTTGGTGGTACGTCCGGTAGCTCGAATTTGAGGTTTTGATCCTAATCGTCCGTATGCCGTCCTAATCTCAGTGAAGTGGTCCAGATTCTCCCATCTACTCAAACGGAAGAAAACCTGGACCACTTCATTTTTGAGTTTGTCATACTTAGCATTAAGTCAAACTAGACTTTTCTAGTTTAAAAGCTATTTAGTGCATTTTATAAATATATTACCTTGATCTAATCAATTGTGAACT
>JAAYGH010000051.1 GCA_012727825.1 Trueperella sp. | reverse complement strand
GGAAGAACGCCGTTGACCCGCTGCAGCTCAAGGCGGGCGATTACGTCGTACATGCACGCCACGGGGTTGCGCAGTTTGTGAAGCTGGCGAAGCGAAAGCTCGGCGGGCCAAACGGCGCTCAGCGCGAGTACGTGGTACTCGAGTATGCGCCGTCGCGGCGCGGCCAAGCGCGCGACCAGTTATGGGTGCCAACCGACCAGCTCGATCAGATCTCGAAATACTCGGGTGGCGATGCGCCGTCGCTCAACAAGATGGGCGGCGCTGATTGGGAGAAGGCGAAGTCGAAGGCGCGGGCCGCGGTCAAGCAGATTGCGAAGGAGCTCGTGCGTCTCTACGCCCAGCGCAGGGCAACGAAAGGCCACGCGTTTTCGCCGGATACGCCGTGGCAACACGAGTTGGAGGATGCGTTCGAGCATATCGAAACCCCTGATCAGCTCTCCACGATTGATGAAGTTAAGCGCGATATGGAATCACCCGAGCCGATGGATCGCCTGATTTCGGGCGACGTCGGATACGGGAAGACCGAGATCGCTGTGCGCGCGGCGTTCAAGGCGGTCCAAGACGGCAAGCAGGTGGCGATTCTTGCGCCCACCACGCTCCTTGTGCAACAGCACCTGGACACGTTCATGGAACGTTACGCGGGGTTCCCGGTTGACGTCGGGCAGCTCTCGCGTTTCCAGAGCGACCGTGAGGCGGACATCGTAAAGAAAGGCCTACGCGAAGGAACGATCGACGTCGTGATTGGTACGCACCGGTTGATTACGGGCGACGTGCGGTTCAAGGATCTCGGCCTCGTGGTGATCGATGAGGAACAGCGCTTCGGTGTCGAGCACAAAGAAACACTCAAACAGATGTACCCGGCAGTGGACGTGCTCTCAATGTCGGCGACCCCGATTCCGCGAACGCTCGAAATGGCGGTGACGGGCCTGAGGCAGATGTCGACACTCGCAACCCCGCCAGAGGAACGGCACCCGATTCTTACCTACGTGGGCGCCCACGAATCCCAGCAAGTAGCGGCCGCGATCAAGCGTGAGCTCTTGCGTGACGGCCAGGTGTTCTACGTGCACAACCGCACGCAGTCCATCAACCGGGTGGCCACGGAGCTGCAAGAATTGGTGCCGGATGCCCGCATTGGTGTTGCCCATGGTCAAATGCCGGAACACCAGCTTGAACTCATCATCGACCAGTTCTGGAACAAGGAGATCGACGTCCTCGTTTCCACGACCATCATCGAGACGGGCCTCGACATTTCGAACGCGAACACGCTCATCGTGGAGAATGCGCACAGGCTCGGCCTGTCGCAGCTCCATCAGTTGAGAGGCCGTGTGGGCCGTGGACGCGACCGCGCATACGCCTACTTCTTCTATCCGCGAGATGGCACGATGACGGAGACCGCGCTCGAGCGGCTGCGCACAATCGCCTCGCACACCGAGCTTGGCGCCGGGTTCCAGGTGGCACTGAAGGATCTCGAAATTCGCGGTGCTGGCAACCTGCTGGGCGGTGAGCAGTCTGGCCAGATCGCGGGAGTCGGTTTTGATCTCTACATTCGGATGATTTCCGAGGCCGTCGCAAAGATCACGGGCCAAGATAAGCGCACCGACGTCGAAAAGGCGGGTGAGATCCGCATTGAGATCCCGATCGAAGCCTACGTGCCTGAAAATTGGGTGACGTCCGAGCGGTTGCGGCTGGAGATTTATACGAAGATTGCGGCGACGACGTCGACATCCCAGCGCTCCGATGTCCACCAAGAACTTGTAGATCGGTACGGTTCGGTGCCGGTGGAGGTGAATCGTCTCTTCGCGCTCGCGGAACTGCGGGAGAAGGCGCGCGAGGCGGGCATCGAGGAGATTACGATGCAAGGCCCGAACGTGCGATTCGCGCCGGTCATCCTGCCCGATTCGCGGCAGGCGCGGTTGCGCAGGCTGTACCCCAAGGCGATCGTCAAGCCGGCGATCCGCACGCTGCTAGTACCGACCCCAGTACAGAATCCTCGAAAGCTCGGGGCCCAAAAGCCCCTCGACAACGAGGACATGCTCGACTTTGTTGAGCATGTTATCGATTCGGTGATGCTCGCGTCGATTGGCTCGTAGTGCTGGTGCTGGTGCTGGTGCCGGTGCCTGCGACGGGTTCTACCGGCGGTGGCACTTTCCACCTACGAGACCACGCCACTCCCGCCCTCCGTTCACTGACCCGACCGTTCACTGGCCCAACCGCCCGATTGGCTGGGTAAAATGACCACTGACCACAACCGGCTAGACGATCTTGCACAGGTGGGCGAGCATGTGGACAGGACCTTGCTCTCGGTTAATGAGGGCCTCGACCACGCATTGACCACGCATTGACCCTTCGTTTAGGAGAAACACGTGCCCAACCCTTTAGCGCAGTTGTCATCTGATCCTTTGCCACTGACTCTCCCGAAGGGACTTATCCTGGATTTTGGGGGCGTCATTGTTGAGTCTCAAACTCCTGCAGGCTGGAATGAAAAGGTCGCCGATGAGATCTTTGAGATTCTGGGTGGGAAGTTCGTGACGAGGGAACGAATCGCGCTCGATGTCTTGGCCGGCGAAACGGCTGCAAAGCTGTGGCGTGACGCGATGTCGAGGCCGGCGCACCCAAGGGAACTGACGCACGAAGGCTACGTTCTCGACTTCATCGCAGCCGATTGGCCGAGCGAGGCACAGCAAATTCTACGGAGTTTCGCGCCGAGAATATGCTATCTCGTCTCTGACACTCAGGCAGTTCGCACCCTGCGCGACGGAATTGCGGAGGTGCTTGCGTGGTGTCACGAGGTGGGCATCCCGGTAGCTATTGCATCCAACGCTCTCTCGGGTGAGGTGCACCGCGACTTCCTTGAGCGCGCGGGGTTATCGCGCTTTGTCCGTGCCGAGATCTATTCAGACGAGGCGGGCGTGCGCAAGCCGAACCCCGAGCTTCTGTGGCGGGCCGCTGATGGCATTGAGGTTGGAATTGGGGAATGTTGGTACGTGGGTGATCGGCTCGTTCGCGACGTTCTTGCAGGCGTTCGCGCGGGCGCCGGTAAAACTGTTCTCACGCCCGTACCTGGCGCCCCCGAGCGCCCATACGACGTGCAGGTTGAGGCAGATATCGTGGTTGATGATCCCGTGGGTTTACTGGAACTCATGAAGGATTTGGTAAGACGACGTTAGATGGCTCGTCTCTGAAAGCATCCGGTCGCATGCATAACCATTCGCCACCTCGACTACCTTGGCCCTCGATCACGGTGCACCTCGACTACCGCGCACCTCGACCACCGTGCACCTCGACTACCGCGCACCTCGACCACCGTGCACCTCGACCACCGTGCACCTCGACCGCATGCCCCTGTTCGCTGGCCGGCCCGCTCCATGGAGGACCGCAGTCACCCCGAGAGATCCGGCGGGTCTCCGTTTTTGGGCATACTCGTCCCTTGACTTTTGGCCAGAGCGGGTGCCTCGCCCGCCAGAGCTATCGCCCCATTTGGCGCCGCGTGTTCGCGAGCATCGGGCGGTCGGGACAGAATCCTCCCGGTGCGTGATTTGAAAATCCACCCATTTTCATGATGCACAATGGTGATGTTTTGTTTGTGCACATGACGATGATGGAACCAGCACAACATCACGAGATTATTGAGATCAGTTCGCCCATCATGTTCCCAATGTTGGGCGTGGTGAACTTCGGAACTTGAGATTGTGATGTCACAACCCGGGAACCGACAGGTTTTATCTCGTGCAACGACCGCCCGAATTTGGCTCTTCCTCACGAACCGATTCTTTCGCCCGACGTCCAATACCTCGCCTTTCGCGCCGAAAAGTACTCGCGACATCTCCGAGTGGCACAGCAAAGTTTGGAGTTCGGAGGGAAGTAGAGCGGTGCCGTCATCAAATGTGGCTGGTTCTAGTCCCTCGAAGAGGTCCGGTGCGTAACCGGAAGAAATGGTGGCGAGGATGCGACCCAGCGTGTCGGGCTGCTCGTCCGCCGAAGGATCAAAGGCTGAGCCTCGCCCGGCTCGGGTCCCATCGGTCGCCTCGCTAGCTCCGTCAACGCTAGTAGCTCCATCAACACCACCAGCACCAGCTCCGCCCAAGCGAGTCGCCTCAGCACGCTCCCGTGAGACCCGGGCGGCCATCTCAGTACCGAGCATTGTCTCTAATGGGACATGCACCGACAGGTGAGGCGCCACGAGTGCTGACTTCTTGATGTCGCCGAATTCTGCCGCATTCGCACATAGCCCGACGAGGGCGCCAGCGCGCCGTTCCTTCGGCCCGCGCGGATCGGCGGCGCTCGGCACTCCCATCATGGCAGTCAAGACGCGGTGAACAATGCGGCCGTTTTCCGAGGTGAGCCATCCACGCATCGTCCACCCGCCATCACGTTCTACAAGTGTGACGTCTTCCTCGCGAGCCATCCTGCGACTTTCCTCCTCACACTGTGTCGGTTGGCTTTTGATAGCCCACGCCTTAGCGTGCTTCCAGAAACGATCCGGATCCATGCCTTTCGCCGCGTCGAGGAGTTGTGCCTCGCCGTCCATGGGATCGGTGAGGCGCGCCCTCAGCTCGGGCGTATTTGCCACTCGATTCACTACATCCACGTGGGACATCGAGACCGCTCCCGTGTGGATCTCTTCGCGAAATTTCGGCAAATCTTGCTTCAGGCTCTTCGCCCGTGTGATCGTCCGCGTGGACTCGGCTTTCGTAGCTCCGCTTGCCGTGCGCTCGCGGTCTGCCAGCGTTCGGAAGCCCTGCCCTTTCCAACTGCCTGACGCCTCGATCGCCGCCAGCACATCAGCTCGAATCGCCGTGACCTTTTTGAGGACGTTAACCAGCTCGTCAGAAAGAATAAGCTGTATCTTCCCGTCCAGCTCATCCAGGTCGACGCCGGCCAGCTCGGCCACCGATCGACGCATCCCCATCACAGCTTCACGCGCCCGCGAAACGGCCCCATCCTCGCCGTCCGTAGTGGGATCACTCTGGGCAGTGACGGCTTCCCGTTCACCATCCTTCACCGCGCGCATGGGGGAGCCGTCAATGTCGAACGCAAGCAATGCAGACATGACGGCCTCCGTTGGCGGCATCCAGAGTAGACATCCGGTGGAATGGCTTCCGCGGAGCTTCTCGATGAGTAGTACACCAATTCTAAAATCGCCCTCCGACAAAATTTCGTGCACGCCCGCTAAAAGTGCCCTTTTCGGCTGATTTTCATCTTTTTCGCAAGATTTACAGCATTTCTGCAAGAATCGCGCCACCTGCACAATTTTCATCGCTGACGCTCAGCGCAGTCGCTCAGCGCAGTCGCACGTCGTCTATCTTGTGCAACACACTCGAATGGACGAATGCCGCGGTGTAGAGGTTGCCCCCGCTCCCCGTCGTCGGGAGAAGTTTGGCGCACAGCGCAGACGAGGAAAGCGGGACGAAAGACGCGCCTCCGAGTTGCAACTCACAACAATCTTTTGCCCCGTAAGCAAAATTACTCAGCTTGGTCTTGTCGGCGGTGTTATTTGT
>JAAYGH010000050.1 GCA_012727825.1 Trueperella sp. | reverse complement strand
GGGTTGCCAAGCCCGTCCACGTTTGCCAGACGGAAGGATACGAAGGCCACCGCCACGGCGCCAATGCCGAGCAAGATCAGGCGGACCCAGAAGAACGCTCCGGAGAACACGGCTACTGCCGCGGTTGCTGCCGGTGATTGGTGCATCGCTAAGTTTTGGATGTGAATGACGTAGGAGATCAAGATCGCCACCGCTGCGAGTGCGGAAAGTACTGCTGAGGTGCGAATGATCTTGGTGGTGTAGTCCCACTCCTCAGTGGTTGGCTTTGCTTGGATAGCACGCACATTGTGCGTAAATCCGAGCCTGTCCTTCCACGTTCGACCCGCGTTGGGGTCAGCTGAGTTTAGGGGGCGTTTGCGTTCGGTCCGGTTAGGTTCTGGTCGTTCGTCAACGGCGACTCCACCCTGGCCCGATCCGGCAGCCACCCGGTCAGAGACCATGGAGCGATCGCGTGTGCCCGCCAAGGCCTGTGCCTTGCGCTCTGAACGCTTGCGGATCACCGTCATCACAGCCAGCGAGGTTGATACGCCAGCAGCTCCGAGCATGAGGGTCGTCATGAAGAACTGGAAGGGCACGACCCACGTGTTCCATGCGGGAATCGTTTCCACAGATGCGTAAATCATTGATTCACACAACACGAGGAACAAGCCCACCACTGCGGCGGCGAACGCCACCAACTGGCGGAGTCTGCGGTTTCCTGCACTGAACCACTGCATGACCGCATACAGTGCGCCAAGCCCTGCGAATGCGACAACCGAGAGGATCTCGCGCGAGAGCCACGAGCTCGCCCAGTTTCGAATCACGTTGAACATGTTTGAGATGTCGTTCATGTGGAACATCGAGGTGATCATCGCGATCACAAGGACCGGTCCGATCAGGTACACAATGGGAGTGACGAGGCGGTCGGCCGTCTTATTGTCGACCTTTGTACTCAGCCACAGATCCACGATGCCAAGCACCACAAACATGCCCACCGCCATTTGGGAGGCAACCGTGAAAATAATCATCGGGAGTTCATGCAAATTCATTAGATCTCCTTCGGGTTAGCGATCGAGCCAGCCGAGGAATCCCAGCTCTGCGCGTCGCGGTGTGGGTGAATAACGAGACGAGGTTTCGTGACCGATGGGTCGGGGAGCGGCGCGATGCCGTCCTCGGTTCCGTGTTCGGCTCGTAGCTCGTCGATTGGGCCCCAATCCAGTGCACGTGAGGGGCATGCCTCCACACATGCGGGGTCTTGGCCCTGCTCGCGGTAGTCGTAGCACAGGTCGCACTTGGTCATCTGACCAGTTTCCGCATTGAACTGCGGCGCCCCATAAGAGCACGCCCACTCACAGTAGCGGCAACCCACGCACTTACCCGGATCCACATACACGGTGCCATCCTCGCGCCGGCTCATCGCCGTCGTCGGGCACACCGTCATGCATAGGGCGTCCTCACAGTGATTACACGCGATGGATGTGTAGTACGAGAAAATGTTCGGCGTCACGACGTTGCCGTCCTGATGCCAGGAACCGCCCGAATACTCCACCACGCGGCGCCAATTCACGCCGAGCGGAAGATCGTGCTTGTCTTTGCAGGCGATCTGGCAAGCTTTGCAGCCCGTACAGATTTCCTGATCGAAGAAGAATCCGTAATTTGCTCCTGCTTGCGTCAGCATCTCAGTCATTAGTTCTCCTCAGGCATGCCCACAGCGTCAGCGCTGTATGGCGAGTAGTAGCGATCCTCGATGTCCTTGAGCGTGCCCTCACCGGACTTGGCAACCTGTGCAAGAACAGTGTGGCTCGGCAGGCCCTTGGCCAGCGGTGTGGGGTGAAGCGACGTGAGGGTGTTGACAGATCCGCCCATATCGACTGGCTTATCCGCGTTCGTTCCTTCCGGCAGCGAGAAGTCGGTAGACGGCAGAGGCTTGTACCATGCGCCCTGCGGAATCGACACCGATCCCGGAATGATTCGCGGCGTGACGTATGCCCGAAGTCCAACGGTGCCACGCTCGTTAAACACGTAGACGGCGTCTCCGTTCTCGATGCCTCGTTCATCGGCGTCAATCGGATTCAGCCAGGCGGTTTGCGTGTGCGCTTCTTTCAGCATCTTCACGTTTCCGTAACTGGAATGCGTGCGGCCTTTGAAGTGGTGTCCGATCACCTGAAGCGGGTATTCCTTGTTTTCGCGTGCCTCGAGTGCGCCTTCCCATGTGGCGGTGAACTCGGGAAGCGGCGTGATCACGTCGCCATCCTTGACCTCGCGGAACACGCCGAACTCCCATGCTTTTGCCAGGGTTGCAAGGCGATCGGAGTAAATCTCGATCTTGCCCGACGGCGTATCAAGCGGGTTGCCCTCCGGATCCTCGCGGAAGTCAGTCATGGCAAGGACGGGACCGGCGTTACGTCGATAGATTCCCATTTCCTTCCACTCGTCCCACGTGGGGAGGTCGGGGTCGTTTTCGCGGGAGTCGTCGATAGTCTGGCGGAGCCAGTCCTCACGGGTCTTACCGTCTGTGAATTCCTGTTCGACACCCAGTCTTGCAGCGAGCTCCGTACAAATATCGAAGATCGACTTCGTGTCGTACATCGGTTCGATCGCTTGTTCGGACACGATGCCGTACGCCATCGGACCACCATTTTGACCATTGTGGAAATCGAACTCTTCGGAGGTCGATGTGCCAGGAAGGATGTAGTCAGAGTAGCGGGCGGAGACCGTGTACATGATGTCGCAAGTGACGATCAGTTCTGCCTTCGATTCATCCTGAAGGATGTCCACTGACTGGTTGTTATCTCCCGTCTGATTGACGAGCGAGTTTGATCCGTACTGGAACACGGCCTTGATGGGAACATCGAGGCTGGTATTTTCCGCGTTGCCGTCCTCGTCAATCGGAACTTTCAGAGCGCGAACGCCGGGTGCGGGCTTCACGCCCACGGCGGAGTTGTAGGTATCCATTTCGGGTCCGTGCTCAATGGCATCCAACCAGGAGAAGCACGAGATGATCTTGTCGGAAGGATTCGGGTGCTGGGTGTAGAAAGGATTGGCTATAGCGAGCCCCGAGGAGCCTTCACGAGCGCCCGTACCGCCGCCGGGGATGCCGGGGTTGCCGGTCACGCATGCGAGGAGGAAGATTGATCGAGCGGCGTTTTCACCGTTCGCGTGGCGCTGTGGGCCCCATCCTTGGGTGATCGCGCACGGCTTGGCGTTCGCGATTTCGCGTGCGATGCGCCGAATCGTCGTGGCGTCCACTCCCGTGATCTCCGCTGCCCATTCCGGGGTCTTGGGAGTGCCATCCGGGCCCTTACCCTCGATGTAGGAACGGTAAGAGGAATTCTTCGGAGCGCCGTCAGGCATGTGCTCTTCGTCGAAGCCAATGGTGTATTTATCTAGGAATTCCTGATCGTGAAGATCATCTTCGATCATCACGTAAATCATTCCGGCGATCAGGGCTGCATCGGTGCCGGGGCGCAGTGCCACCCACTCGTCGCCAAGTGCCAGCGATGTTTCGGAGTACCGCGGATCCACAACGATTGTACGGACCCCGTGTTCCTTCTTGATCTGTTGGGAGACGAATACGTGTCCGCCGCCCGACATGCGAGTCTCGACCGGGTTATTGCCGAACATGACTTGCAACTTGGAGTTCGCGACGTCGTCTAGCGAGTTTGAGTTGACCCAGCCACCGTAAAAGTATGGGTACGCCTGGGTGATCGCGGTGGTCGAGTAATCCGAGTAGTGATCGAGGTAGCCACCGTAAACGGATAGAAGTCGTGCTGGTGGAGTTGCCTCAGGCGGCCATGAACATGCCATCACTGAGCCGAGCACGCCCGTGCCGTACTGGACATAGAAGGCTTCATTGCCGTACCTGCCCTTGATGTCCTCCATCTTCTCTGCGATCTCAGTCAATGCCTGATCCCACGAGATTTCTTCCCACTGCTCATCGCCGCGCTTGGTGCCTTCCTTGCGTTTCATGGGGCGTTTGAGGCGGTCTGGGTTGTAGATGCGTTCGCGGATCGAGCGGCCACGCACGCAGGCGCGAACCTGCTGCGAGCCGAGCTGATCGTCGCCGGTGTTGTCGGGAAGAACGCGGACGACGGTGCCGTCCTTCACCTGAAGTCTTAGGGGGCAACGAGAGCCACAGTTGACGGTACATGCAGACCAGACCGTCCGGTCGGCGTCGGCGAGACCTTCGGCGGTCGCTGCCTGGGCCGGGCTGGGGGAGCCCAAACCGGTGGTGGTGGCGGCAAGGCCTGCGACTCCGGCGGCCACGCCCGACCATTTGAGGAATGTTCGACGTGAGGGGCCAGTGGAAGTCGGTACGTTGACCCGGTTCTTCGGTAGAAGAG
>JAAYGH010000049.1 GCA_012727825.1 Trueperella sp. | reverse complement strand
GTCGTCGCGCGGATCAAACAGACCGTCCACGTGCATCGCGATACCTTGCACGACCTCATCGGCGGCTGATCCAGAAAATCCGACCTCGTCGAACCAGTTGCGTACGACTAGCGCCCCAGCGCGCCCGTGATCCACGCCCTTTTCGGCGTCGAACTTCCCGACGTCGTGAAGCAAGCAGCCAAGCTCGAGTAATTCCACGTCGAGGAATGCCCGCTCGGCTACCGCACGCCCGATCTTCGCCACCCTCAACGAGTGCTCAAATCGGTAGCGGGTCGCACCATCGGAAACGCCGGCGGCCGCCAAGTGCTCCCACAGGAACTTCTTGGCGACGCCGAAACTGGGATACTCCCTCATGATTCAGTCCATTTCGGGCGCACGTCGATCACTCACGCCATCCGAGCTAGCCAATCGCGCCCTATCGTTTCCCGCAGTCGCAACCGTCAGGTCCGCAACCACCGGAACTCGGGCCGCCGCATTCGCCGTCTTCTGGCTCCATGTCGGTGTAATCGACCTCGGCCGGGAATGTGTAATCTTCCATCGGCTCGAAGGCACCCTGCCACACGGTGTTGAAGGGGGTCTTACCCTTGACCTGTGCATCGATGCCCTGCGTCACCACGTCCTTGGCGATACGCATTGCCTTGTGGATGCTCGAGCCCTTTGCGAGCTCTGCCGCAATCGCAGCCGCTAGCGTACAGCCCGCTCCCGATACGCGTGCCGTCCCGATCTTGGGAACCGAGTAGGCGGTCGCCTGTTCGCCATCCCACAGCACGTCCACCGCGTCGTCGCCGGGGAAGTCCATGCCACCCTTGACGACGACGTACTTCGGCCCCAGCTCGGAAATCCGCTGCGCAGCCTCGGCAAGATCCTCGAGGGTCTCGAGTTTGTCCATGCCAGACAGCGTCCGGGCCTCAAAGTTATTGGGTGTCGCAACAGTGGCCAGCGGCAAAATCTTTTCGCGTAGCGCGTTGTCGGTATCCAGTGCCTGACCCGGTTCCTGACCTTTACAGATGAGGACGGGATCGACGACGACGTGCTTCCACTCCTGCTTCTGCAAGCCCGCGGCCACAGCGTCGATCGTCTCGGGTGTTCCAAGCATGCCGAGCTTGACGGTGTCGAGATCCGCGTGGCCCATCGCTGCTTCCATCTGCTGTTCAATGATGTGCGGGGCGATGGCGGTGAAGCGGTGATCCCAGTTGTTATTCGGATCGTACGCAACGATGCAGGTGAGCGTTCCGAGGCCGTACGTACCGAGCTCGTGGAACGTCTTTAAGTCAACTTGGAGGCCAGCTCCACCCGTTGCTTCCGATCCTGCGATTGTGTATGCGTAAGTGACCATAAATGTATACCTTTCACGTCTGGCGCTGGGCTAATCCTACGCCTAGCCCGCCCCGGTACCCAATGAGGTTTACCTCATGAGAATTTGACGACCGCGGTGTTACATTCGATCGAAGACGTCGGGGTGTTTGCCGGTTCGGCCTTCTTCGCCCTTGTCGAGATCGTCGATGCGCGCGAGTTGCTCCTCGGTGAGGTTCACCTCGAGCCCACCAAGGTTTTCTCGCTGGCGCTCCTCGTGCGAGGACTTCGGAATCGCAATGTATCCCTTGTCGAGATGCCACGCCACGACCACCTGCGCGGGCGTCGCGCCCACTTCGTGTGCGACCTCGATGATCACCGGATCATTAAGCACTCCGCCGCGTCCGAGCGGACTCCACGCCTGCACGGCGATCCCGCGCTCCTGGCAGTAGGTAGCTACTCCGCGGTTCTGAAAATACGGGTGAATTTCGATCTGGTTGACAGCCGGCGCGATTTTCGCGCCGGCGATCAGCGTGTCGAGGTGATAGGTCTCGAAATTGGACACACCGATGGACCGTGCCTGACCGGATGCCACGAACTGTTCCATTGCCTGATAGGTCGATACGAAGTCGCCGTCGTAGAACATCGGCATCGGCCAGTGAATAAGGAAAAGATCAACAAAGTCCGTCTGCAAATCCTCAAGTGATCGCGCGAAACTTGCCCGAACGTCGTCGGGCTCATGATGTGGTGTATTGAGTTTGGTCGTCACGTATACGTCGCCGCGATCGATCCCGAGCGTGTCGCCCATCGCTACGAGCGCCCGACCCACGCCCTCTTCATTCGCGTACATCTGCGCCGTATCGATGTGGCGATACCCCACGCCAAGCGCCGATAGCACCGTGGCCTCGGCGTCGTCGTTGTCAATCTTGTACGTGCCAAATCCAAGCTGGGGAATGGTGTGGTTGGAATTCAATTCAATACGTGGCTGGTTCATGAGGCCAGTATCCCACGTGGTTCCGGCGCGGTCATCTAGGTTCGTTGAGGGCGAGGAGCATGGCGTCGACGACGGCGGGGCCGTGGCTCCGTAGCGCGTCGTGGTGGTAGTCCTGCGAGACGAGTGTCTTGATACCCGCGATGTCGGCTGCAGTTTCATGGCAAATCTCGGCGGGCACAAACATGTCTTGCGTATAAATCCATGCGACGACGGGCACTGTGTTCGCGGCGAGCACTTCCCGGTTGTGGAGGTTTGGCAAGTCCTCGCGGGTGGCGAGGAGGTGGACCGCTTCGGCGATCGGTGCGAGTGCCGGATCTTCCTTGCCTTGCCACGGGAAGACATGTTCGCCGGTGAAGCGGAAGCCGTGGCCCTCGGCGCGCAAGGCACGCTCGGCGCTCGCGGACGGTTCTGGCTGGCGGAACTGGGGGAACTGCCCGCGGACCCGGTGGGCGGACCATCGGGGAGCGAGGTTGCGCTGCTGATAAATCGACTCGTGTAGCGCCCAATACAGCGGGTTCGGACCGTAGCTAAGTTCGGCACTGACCGCGGTGAGAAAACGCGAGGTCAGTCGGCCATCTACGAAGGGGTCTTCGAGTATGTAATGCAGCTTCTCGAATCCGTAGCTGGAGCCCAGCGTGATACCGAGCATGCGGAAGCGACGGGACGTGAGCGCATCCCCGGTGGGGAGGAGTTCGGGTTCGCCCGCAGCGGCACTGTCACTGAGGTGTCCGACGATGCGCCAGCACGTGTCTTCGTCGCCCGGGTAGCGCTCGAAAAATTGCTGATGGCGACGCTCGGTTTGCGCGTATGTCAGCCGGTAGACGTCGTCGGCGTGGCGATGTGTGGAGGGCAGCCCGGCGGTAATCATCGCCTCGGTCAAGCCACCCGGTGCCTGCGAGAGGTATGTGGTGATGCAAAACCCGCCAAACGACTGGCCGAGTGCCGACCAAGGCGAGTCACCCTGCAGCTCACGTCGGAGTGCTTCGGCGTCGGCAACGATCGAGTCCTGGCGGAAACATGCCAGATAGTCCGCCTGCTCCTCGGGTGTTCCTATCCCGGTCAGCACACGCGCGTCAATCGCGGATGACTGCCCCGTTCCGCGTTCGTCGAGCAATACGAGTCGGTAATCCTCGAGAATTCGCTGAACCCAACCGTTCATCGTTTCCGGACGGGTCGCCGGCGATCCAGGCCCACCTTGGAAGAACACGATGCGCGGGGCGTCGGCATTGCCGTCGCGTACTAGCTCTCGTGCAAAGATCTCGATCTCGCG
>JAAYGH010000048.1 GCA_012727825.1 Trueperella sp. | reverse complement strand
TAGGGGATGGCTTGGGCACTGACTTTATACTGCTAGGCATCGGCCTCATTCTCATTGTAGGAAATGCACTATTCGTCGCCGCTGAGTTTTCGCTCGTCGCTCTCGATCCAGCAACGGTCGATGACCGTGCTCGTGCAGGGGACACCAAGGCTCAGTCGGTCAACAAGGCATTGCATAATCTTTCCCTCCAGCTTTCGGCGTGCCAGGTTGGTATTACTCTGACCACCATCCTGTTGGGTTATGTTGCGCAAGCTCCCTTGCAAAACATGTTCGAGAGAGTGTTTTCAAATCAGGGTATGGCGACGGCCGCGTCCGTCGGTGTCGCAGCAACTCTCGCTTTTATTATCACGAACCTCTTGTCGATGCTCTTTGGCGAACTCATTCCGAAAAATATGGCACTAGCGGAGCCACTCAATACGGCTGCTCTCGTCTCATTTCCACTTCGTGTTTTCACAACGATCTTCAAGCCACTCATCGTTGTGCTTAACGAGACTGCCAACTGGATTTTGCGCAGGTTTGGAATCGAGCCAGCCGAAGAACTTTCTGGCGCCCGTTCTGCCACTGAGCTCTCGGCTCTTGTGCGCCGGTCAGCTCAGGAGGGCACGCTCGATGTGTCCACGGCGCGTCTGCTCGTGCGCTCCATTGATATTGGAGCGCTGACCGCTGTCGACATTATGACCGATCGCACCCGGGCATCTGTTCTTCCGGCGGACGCTTCCGCCGCCGACGTCGTGACGCTCGCCCGCGAAACAGGCCATTCGCGGTTCCCGGTGATTGGCAAAGATATGGACGATATTCGAGGCTTTGTACATTTGCGCCGGGCAATCGCCGTGCCCTACGAATCGCGCAAGGACGTGCCAGTCACGTCGTCGTCGCTGCTTGTGGAGGCCACCCAGGTTCCGGAGACGATCGAACTCGCTCCACTGCTTGTGCAGCTGCGGGCTGAAGGCTTGCAAATGGCGATCGTCGTTGATGAATACGGTGGAACGTCCGGCATCGTCACCCTCGAAGACGCCGTCGAAGAAATTGTTGGCGACGTGGCCGATGAACACGATCGCCGCCGTGCCCGCACGCGTATCGTTGCGGGAGGGGAGTGGTTGATTCCGGGATCGATGCGTCCAGACGAAGTCTCCCGCGAAATGGGTCTTGATATTTCAGAAGATGGCCCGTGGGAGACCGTGGGAGGCTGGATGATGGCTCGCCTAGGGCGAATGCCCGCGGTCGGCGATGAATGCGTGGACAACGGGGTGTGCGCCGTGGTCGAAACAATGGACGGCCGCCGGATCGAGCAGGTCCGCATATCGGGAGTTGAAGAGTCATGAGTATCGGTACAGCACTCGTTGTGACGTTTGTACTTCTTGCCATCAATGCGTTTTTTGTGGGGGCAGAGTTCGCCGTCATGGGCGCTCGCCGCTCACGTGTCGAACCCCTTGCTGAGCAGGGCAAGAAGTCGGCGAAAACGACCCTGTATGCTCTCGAGAACGTGACCCTCATGCTCGCAACATGCCAGTTGGGAATCACCGTGTGTTCGGTCGCGCTTGGCGCGATTTCCGAGCCTGCTATCGCACATTGGATCGAGGGTCCGCTGAGCTATATCGGAATCCCGGAAGGGATGGTCCACCCGATCGCGATCGTATGTGCACTGGTGCTCGTCGTCTACTTGCACGTCGTGCTTGGCGAGATGGTTCCGAAGAACCTCGCAGTGACCACCCCGGAGAAGGTGTCCTATATTCTCGTGCCGCCTCTGGTGGCCATCTCAAAGATCCTTCTCCCTATCGTGCACTCGCTTAACTGGTTTGCGAACCGCATCATTTCGCTTTTCGGTTTCGAACCGAAGGATGAGGTGGGTGCCGCATTCACCGTGGACGAAGTTGCGTCAATCGTCAACGCGTCAAAGAAGGCGGGTGTCCTTGACGCTGACGTCGGCCTCATTTCCTCAGCACTCGAATTCTCTGAATTCACTGCGGGTGACCTCATGGTGCCCACGTCCGAGCTCGTGACAGTCAGCCCGATCACGACTCCCGCCGAGGTCGAACTCGACATTGCTCGCACGGGCTTCTCCCGTTACCCGGTAGAAGTTCAACAGGAATTGGTCGGCTACATCCACCTGAAGGACATCATCGACATCTCCGAAGAGCGCCGTGATGAGCCGCTGGCGCCATGGAAGATCCGCAAGATGTCGCTCGCGGATTCTCAGGACGAAGTGGAAACCGCACTCCGATCCATGCAAAAGGACGGTACTCATCTCGCCGCCGTCTCTGTTAACGGGACGGTCGAAGGCGTTCTTTTCCTGGAAGACATCCTCGAAGAACTCGTGGGAGAAGTCCGCGACGCGATGCAGAAGTAACCACCCAAAATGGATACCTGTGCGGGTCGGTAGCTGGTTCGTTAGGCGCCTTCGCAGGGCTTGCGTTCCCGTCCCTCATTGCAAAATCGCTGAACATGACTCGATTCACACGAACGCCGCGCTACGTGCGTAACAAACAAGTGGCGCGAATGTTATCAAACCGTTACCATTGAGTTTGCGCCGGGCACTCTGGCGAATCATTGCCACCGGTTTGTGGGAAGGGAGAAGCGCGGTTGTCGAGCACTACGAAGAAGCGTCCATCCCGTAAAGAGATCCGACTCCAACGTGAAGCAGCCGAACGAGTCGAATCAGCTGAAGATTTAACAGATTCCGCGCCGACGGCCGAGATTGAGCCGGTCAAGGGCGCACAACCCTCCGCATTGAGATCGCGCCCGTCGTGGCCAGAACTGACGCGCGGTACGATTGCGACCGCCACGGCAAGCCTTGCAACTCTCGCAATGGTCGGCTCAGCCGCCTCCGTGATTGCTTTTTCCGGCATCGACGACGCACTCGCAGCTCAGGGCCCTACGGAGCCCGAACAGGCGACTATCTCGACCATCGAGCCCACTGTTCCCGATTCGCTGAAGAAGGCAGACGGTGCCGCGGATTCCGCGCGCTACTTCGGTCTCGAGCGTGAACTGTCTGGAGCAACCGTCCAGTGCGATGTGCAAAAAGGCGCAAATTCTCTGGTCTCCGCATTCGTTGATGACGAGCAGTACGTTGTCAACCCGATGAGTGCTGGCTCTTACAATCTGTCGTCGAGTTTTGGCTGGCGCTACGATCCGTTCACCCGGACGCCGTCTCAGCACCTTGGCGAGGATTTCGCCGCGCCCGTTGGCACTCCGATATACGCGATGGCCGATGGCTCTGTTATTCACGCGGGAGAGGGCATCGATGGCCGCTCCGCGAACCTTATCGTCATCGCACACGAGATCGATGGTGAAAAGTACACGTCGTGGCACGTCCACATGTACGACGACGGCGTGCACGTCAAACTCGGTGATGAGGTCAAGGCTGGCCAGCACATTGGCGACGTCGGTTCGAATGGCCGTTCCACTGGCCCGCATCTCCACTTTGAGATTCATGAAGGCCACGGACTGTCGTCGGAAGATGGCTCGACGGATCACATATTGAACCCGCTCGAAACACTCGCGAAGCTCGGTGCAGTTGACGTTTCGGAGCTCTGCTAAGCGCACTCTCGTCGCGTTCACGTGGCCTTCCACGCCTCTGTTAGGCTGGCGCAATGGTGCGTGAAAGACTGTGGAAGATTGGCGAGATGCCCGTTGTCCTCGCCCATCGCGGCGGCGGAAACGAGGTCCCCGAGAATTCAATTGAAGCGTTTCGCACCATGCGAGACAGCGGCTTTCGCTACATCGAAACGGATTGTCACGCGACCGCTGACGGAGCCGTGGTCGTTTTCCACGATCCGATCCTTGACCGAGTCACCGAAGCTACTGGCAAAATTTCGGATTGGACCTGGAACGACCTTCAGGAAGTTAAGGACCATTCCGGCAATCGCATTGTCCTTCTCGATGAGCTACTCGAAGAGTTTCCTGACCTTGTGTTCAACCTCGACGCGAAGCACAACGGCGTCGCTAGGCCAATGACCCAGACGATTAAACGGCACAATGCGCTCGAGCGCGTGTCCCTCGCGAGTTTTAGCGAGACGCGCCTTGCCTACATGCGCCGCAAGGTCCCGGGTGTTCGCTCCTCAATGGGCACATCCGCAATCGCGCGCCTTGTTGCGGCTGCCACCGGTCCGAAGACGTTGCGGCGGGCAGCACTGTATCGCCTACCCGGACCGGAGCGTGGGGTGGAAGCCGTGCAGGTGCCGGAGTTTTTCAAGAACGTCGAGATCATCAACGATGTGTTTATCGGCCTCGCACATTCGCGAGGGCTTGCTGTTCACGTGTGGACCGTCAACGAGGAAGCGGACATGGTGAAGCTCCTCGACCTCGGGGTCGACGGCCTGATCACTGACGAGCCGACTCTCGCCACCAACGTTATTGAAGAGAAATTTGGACGCCGGTGAAGCCACGTCATTTACTCATCACCGAGGCTCGCTATAAATTTCTATCCGAGTCTCTCAGCGACATGCTCGAAACCCGGTACGTACCGTTCACAGACTTATGCCTAGAGGATCTCGCATGGGCAGACAGCTGGGTGGGAACGCGCCCGCCGATCACCCCCGAGGCGTCGAACATTCGATGGTTCCATGCGGGAACGGTGGGCGTGGACCTCTTCCACGAGCTGTTTGACGATTTTATTGCGACGGGTGCGCGCCTCACGCACACGGTTGGCACGATGCCGCACCGCATTGGCGAATTCGTGGTGGCGACCGTTCTTGCACACGTGCGCGAACTCAACCGGTTTAAAGCCCAAGAGAACGACGCCGAATGGTGGCCTGGCGAGGACGAATCTGCGATGGGAATGCGCGCCGTCGTCATCGGTACAGGGCGGATAGGCTCAGCGACGGCTCGGTTGCTCCAGCCATTCGTCGGACGGGTCGATGGACTGTCGCGTTCGGGAAGACATCGCGCCGGTTTTGAGACGGTCCGTCCCCTCGGTGATCCTGGCGATCTGCTCGAGAAGGCGAACATCGTCGTCGTCGTTCTTCCAAAGACTCCAGAGACGGCGCACGTGATCGATGCGGACGTGTTCGGGCAGATG
>JAAYGH010000047.1 GCA_012727825.1 Trueperella sp. | reverse complement strand
TGCTCCACGTGGAAGAACGAATCCACGAATCCGGGAATCCACAGCGCGGCAGTCCCCGTGTGAGCAATGAAGGGCTGAGCGTCAGTTTCGTGAACCAGTACCGCAACATCGGGACGCCCGACGGGCATACCGCCGTCGTCGTCACTCAAAAAAATTGATGACGCTCGCCAGCTCGGTCCCAAGTAATCTGGGACCGGCGGGCGAAGCCATGTGGGTGGCCAGGGGCGGTTCACGGTGGTGAGGTGTTAGTCGACGATGCCGTAGAGGCGATCGCCGGCGTCGCCGAGGCCGGGGACGATGAAGCCCCTATCGTTGAGCTTTTCATCGACGGCTGCAACAACCACGCGTACGTTCGCATTATCCGAGAGGTGTTCCTCAAGGGCTGCAAGGCCCTCGGGGGCAGCGAGGATGCAGATTGCGGTGACGTCTCGTGCGCCGCGCTCGAGCAGGTAATCAATCGAGGCGATGAGAGTGTGGCCGGTGGCGAGCATGGGGTCGAGTACGAAGCACTGGCGGTCGGTGAGATCGTCAGGCAGGCGGTTCGCGTAGGTGATGGCCTCGAGAGTGTCCTCATCGCGGCGCAGGCCAAGAAAGCCGACTTCGGCAGTGGGCATGAGGCGGGTCATGCCTTCGAGCATGCCTAGGCCAGCGCGAAGAATCGGTACCACGATCGGTGCCGGCTTCGAAAGAACTTTGCCGGTCATTGACGTGACCGGGGTTTCGATCTCCTTATCCACTATTTCCACGTCGCGGGTGGATTCATAGGACAGGAGCATGATGATTTCTTCGACGAGCTGGCGGAAAACTGGGCTCGGCGTGGTCTTGTCGCGAAGGACGGTGAGTTTATGGGTGACAAGGGGGTGTTCAATGACCTGAAGTTTCATACGTTTAATCTAACGTGAATCTGGTGGGTAGGTTGCTCCCTACGGTGGATTGTTGCCACAGCAACATCGAGTGAGGTGCGGACATGTCTGCGGTGGGGTGGGGGCTTCGGGTGATAGTCGGGATGGCCCGACGATCGCCCGGATTTCGACAAGCTCGATCTTCCGTACGATGGTGTCCATGAAGGATATTGACGCAAGGTGGATCGAACACGCACTGACTCTCGCCGATGAGGCAGGAGCTGCGGGTGACGTGCCTGTGGGAGCCGTTCTTGTTGACGAATTGGGCGAAGCGATCGGGCGCGGAATAAACACGCGCGAGGTCAACGCCGATCCGGTGGGACACGCGGAAGTCAATGCCTTGCGGGAGGCCGGCAGGGCACGAGGGAACTGGAACCTTAGTGGGTGCACGCTCTATGTGAGTTTGGAGCCGTGCACGATGTGCGCTGGTGCGATTGTCAATGCCCGGATCTCACGCGTGGTCTTTGCGGCGTGGGATCCGAAGGCGGGGGCGGCGGGTTCGGTACGCGATGTTCTGCGGGACGCTCGGCTCAACCACACGGTCGAAGTCGTGGGTGGCATCGCCGAAGAGCAGGCGAATCGGCAGCTTGTCGAGTGGTTCGAAGCGCGCCGAGACTAGAGTCTCCCACTGCTTCCCGCACAATTAGTGACAGGCGAGCATCGCGGTGCGAAATTCCCAGAAAAAGGCTCGAATTTCACTAAAAATGCGGAGCTTGTGTGACATCACGCCCACAAT
>JAAYGH010000046.1 GCA_012727825.1 Trueperella sp. | reverse complement strand
GTTTCCTCGATGATCGTAAACACGAGGGTTTCGCCATCGAAGGATTCGAATTCGACGACGGGCGCAGTGTTGTCCACACCGAAGTCGAAGTCGTAGGTCTGCCAATCCCACTGCTCGCCAAGACGAGCCGAGACGCGGTAGGTGTAGCGGCCATCAGGAACGGCAGCGTAATTACCTTCTGCTGCGTCCCATGTCAGGCCATCAAATGCGTAGCTGGGAATATAGCCGATATTTGCGCCACCTGAGTTGATGACGTCGTAGGCCATTTCACGGCGCATGTCCTGTTCCATGCCGAGAGTCCGGACGTTGTTTCCGTTTTCGTCAAGAATCTCGTACTTGATGTCCGATGCATTACGCATGAACACCAAGGATGGGGCAATGACGTCGACGTCGCCGTCACCGTTTGGTGACAGCCAGAATTCGGAGCCGGGAATTTCGTTCAGGAGCTCCATGTACCACAGCGGGAATGTAAAGCCCAAGACGTTCGTGACGAGCTCGGAGCCCGAATTGTTGACGCCCGGGAACCACACTTCACCCTCTGGGAGGATGATCGGTTCGCTGTTCCAATCGCCCACGAAGCCGAGGTACGGAATCGAGAGGTCCGGAGCGGTCTCCGACTCGAAGCGTGCCCAGCCCATGATGAAGTGGGGGTCAGATGTGTTTGGCGACAATGTGAAGGTTACCGAGGCGTTGGAGCCTGGCTGGACGGTCACGGTGGACACCGACGCGTCCAGTGTTTCATCGGAGAGGAACGTCGTGGTGTATTCGAACGCGGCGTTCGTCTCACTGATGACCTGCTGCTCGGGGACCGTGTAGGTCACGGCCTCGTCGCCGAGGTTCTCGAGAGTCACGGTGAAGTTCGTTCGGCCATTGACCTCGTAGAGCGCCACTTCGGCGGCGCCATCAACGGTTGCGAAGACATCGGTATCGAGTGCCCGGTCAGCACGCGCGAGTCCAGCACCGATCTGGCGCGGTGACAGCGGAGTGCCCTCATTCGTGGCCGGGATGTCCGCAGTGTTTTGCAACGCGACCTCAAGGCGGTCAGCAAGTTCGTTGCCGCTCAGGTTCGGGAAGCGTTCACGGAAATCCTGAACGAGGAGTGCGGACACGCCAGAGACATTCGGCGCAGCCATGGAGGTGCCGCTCTTGACCGCGTATGAGTCATTGTTCACGGTCGAGTAGACAGCGCCACCGACGCCGGCAATGTTTGGCTTGAACTCGAGCGACGGGGTTGGGCCCCACGACGTGAAGTCTGAAGCTTGCCAACCGTCGGCGTATGCAACGACTTCCTGTTCGTCGGTAAATTCGACAGTTACCGTTCGGCCAGCTTCAAGAGCTGCACGCATGGCCAGGCCATCCGTGCGGTAGATCGAAACGGAGAACAATGTGTAATCCTCGATGCCACCCATGCCAACGAAGGCGTCGCCACCGGCTGCGGAGTTGAAGACGAGGATGCCTTCGGCGCCATGCGCCACGGCGTTCTCGAATTTCTCAGCGAAGGTGTTGCCGCCACGCTCAACGAGTGCGTATTTGCCGGTCAAGTCAGGATTGTCGGCGTAGTCGGCTGCTTGTGACAGGCCGACGTCGACAACCTCCCACTCCAGCCCATCCGGTTCGCCGGTTGCCTTCTGGCTCGCAAGTTTGGACTGTGCGCCGTCGTCGTACCAGTACGACACGGGAATGACTTCGAACGAGTTGTCAATGGAGGCAACGGTGAACGCCCACGGATTGACCGAGGGAGCGCCGGTCACGCCGTCGTCGAAGAGACCAAAGATGTCGTCAGTTTCGGCTGTTTGGGAGAAGTTCAGACCGGAATTACCAGCCGAAATGACCGGAAGAATGCCGTTCTCGCGCGCGAGTTCAAGAGCGCGTGCCATGCCGTCGGAGGTGTTGGCCACGCCGTTAGGTGAGCCAAGCGAGAGGTTCATGACGTCTGCGCCGAGCTTGACTGAATCCTCGATAGCGGCAACGATATCGCCGTCCGAGGCTCCTCCAGAGCCGTCGTTCGAGAAGACCTTCATGGCGAGCAGCTGCGCGTTTGGTGCGGCGCCATCAATGCGGCCCGTCGCGTCAAAGTCTGGTGCATCCGGGCCCTCGGCGCCGTTTGCTCCGACAATGCCGGCTACGTGCATGCCGTGGTCTCCGCCGGTGGTGTCTGCGACAACCCAGTTGTCATCAGCGTAGTTATAGCCGAACGGCACCTTGCAGGTGAAGCCATTTGAGGTGTCCGGTTCGAGTTTCGCGATCTCGCACATGCCCTCGTCGAGGCGCATGTCCTGATGCGTGACATCAATGCCGGAATCGATAATCGAGACGACGGTGCCGGCGCCATCCACGCCGTGATCGGCGTAAGCCTGGGCAACACCGTGCATGTCGCGTGCGGTGGCCTCAGTCTGGTAGTACACGCGTTCGCGTTTGATGGATTCAATCTCAGATTCTTGGCTCAAACCCAGAATCTGATCGGATGGGATCGTCGCGGAAAAACCGTTGACGAGATAGCCGAACTGTCGATCAACCTCAAGGCCGTAGTCTGCTGACCACTGGGCAATGAGCTGGTCCTGCGTGGCGAGTCTGGCATTTTCGCCAGACTCGGACAGCGTGGCAGGCTGATCGTTGAGCATGACGACAACTTTGATGTCACGCGGTTCGAGGG
>JAAYGH010000045.1 GCA_012727825.1 Trueperella sp. | reverse complement strand
GTTTTGGTGCGTCGCCCGCTAGGTGCGAGGGGTTCCGGTTAGGTGCGAGGGGTAGTTCCCCTCGTGTTTGGCTATTTGTCCTCGCGTTTGGGTGAGGCTGGTGGTGGGTGAGGCGTGCTGGTGCGGGTGCTGGATGGGAGTCCTATTTCCTGGGACGCCCATGGCCGTGTTAGTCTTTTGCGCATGTTCATCAAGCATCTTTAGAGGCCACCGCCTGCGAGCGGTCGTGCCCAACGTTTGAACCTTGATTCCCCGCGCCCAACTGACAGCGCTGACCTGCACAATTTGAAAGTTTAAAGATGCGATTTCCATTTATTCCACTGCGCACCCCATCGCGCAAACCTACTGACAGCACGCAAGACACTCACGTGGATCGGGCCGTTGCCCGCAGGCAACGGATATCCGAGCGTGGCGATCGCGCAATTTACCAGCGCCAGTTCCAGGTTGGCCCGCAGCCGAAGCGTTGGCCTCAGGCTTTTGAGGTCACATCGATCCGTGAGATGGATCCTGCGAAGATCATTCGATCCACGATTCTTGAGAACAAGTTCATGATCGGTTTCGCAGCGCTCGTGGCGACTGCTGCCTTTGCCGGCACCATCCTCATCGCATGGGCACTGGGTATCCTCCTTGACTCAGGAATCGAACGCGGGCTCACCGCCGCCCTCATTCCCGGAATCCTCCTGCTCTGCTCGGCGATTGGCTTCCGAGCTCTCGGCGCTGCCTCAGAGCCAATTATTCTGGTCGTTCACATGCGAGCCTCCATCGGGTGGGTTCGTGCGATGCTCATGAAGGTCGCAGGAGTGCGCGGGGGCGGAAAAAAGGCGATCCCATCGGGAGAAATCGTCGCGGCGGCCACTACGGACAACAATAAGCTCGGCAACCTGATGGCCATCATCCCCGAAGTCATTGCAGCAACTGTCTCATTCATTCTCGCGGTCGTCCTGATGCTGCCTATCTCCGTGCCACTTGGCCTCGTCGTCGCTTTCGGTGTGCCGATCAGCATTGGGCTGATGGCCTTCCTCATTAAACCTCTCCAAGTGCGTTTGGACGCCCAGCGGGAGGAGCATGGCAAGCTCACCACGCTCGCGTCGGACGCCGTCGTTGGGCTGCGCGTTCTTCGTGGTGTTGGAGGTGAGGATTCCTACGTTCAGCGTTACGTTGGGCAGTCGGACAAGGTGCGTGACACGGGGATCCGAGTCGCAGGTCTCCAAGCCTTTCTCGGTGGTCTCTCGACGACTGTTCCGGGTCTATTCACGGCGGTTATTGTTGGCAGTGGCCTGTGGCAGGTCTACAACGGTTCAATGACCTACGGTGAACTCGTATCTTTCTACGGCTACACCTCGTACATGGTTATCCCGATTCATCAAGCCAGCGGTTTCCTCGCGTGGTATTCGGACGCCAAAGTTGCTGCAAATCGCGTCGGTAAGGTCATGGCCATTGAGCCACTCACGAGCGATGCGCTGGTGGATTCCGGCGCCACGGCAAGCGTCCCGATCAATCACGACGGCGATCGGTCGCCTGCCGAGCGTAGTCCCACCTTCGATTGGGCATCCGCGTCACTGCGCGACGAGCAGTCGGGCGTCGAGGTTCGCCCGCGTCTGCATACGGCGATTGTGGCTGCTGATCCGGACATCAGCGCGAACCTGCTCGAGCGGTTAGCTCGCACCAATGATGAACACGAGGTGCTGGCACAGTGGCCCGGCGGAGCACCGATTCCGCTTCACGCCTTCGAACTGTCAGAGATCCGCAAGGGGATTGTGCTCTCCGATGCGATCGCGCAGCTATTTCAGGGCCGCCTGCGGTCAAATCTTGAGGCAAACAATGCCGCCTGGCCAGTGCCACGCGACATTGGTCGCCAGATGGGCGACACGGGCGATGGCTCGGGGATTGCCAACCGTGACCACAAAGACAACCCGATCGCGATCCCAGACAACGACCTCATGCTCGCTGTGATTGCGGCGGATGGCTCTGACATCGTGCAAAGTCTCGAAGATGGACTTGATGGTTATGTGGCCGAACGTGGCCGCTCGCTCTCGGGCGGTCAGCGCCAGCGCGTCGCGCTCGCGCGCGCCATTGTCACACAGGCACCCGTTCTCCTCCTTGTGGAGCCGACCTCCGCTGTCGATTCCCACACGGAATCCCGGATCGCCACCCGTCTGAACGCGGAGCGACGGGGCACAACCACCGTCGTCGTGACGGCATCGCCGATCATGCTCGGCGAAGCTGACGAAGTGATTTTCTTGGACGAGGACGGCATGGAAGCGGCCCGTGGCACGCACGCAGAACTGCTGAATGATGCCCGCTATCACGCCGTCGTGCATCGAGCCGCGGGTGCACAAGACGAGGGTGCGCAAGCAACAGATGACCAATCCACCACCGGAGAGGAGGGAACCCGATGAAGTTACCTCTCGCAACAAATCGGACGGTGGCCACGAAGGTCATCGAGCTCTTCAAGCTGTATAAGGGCGAGTTTGTGCTCGTCATTGCAGTTCAAATCATCGTGGCGATTGCGGCTGTCGTGACCCCGTGGGTCATTGGAAAGAGCTTCGATGCCGTGGGCTCCGGCACGACCCCATCGGTCATCCGTACGTACATTACGGTGATCATCATCGCGGTGATCGTGCAGTTCATTGCGTCGTGGTTTGCCGACTACCGAAGCCGAGTGCTTGGTCAGAAGGTGTTCAACGTGTTGCGCATTCGGATCGTCGAGTCGGTGATGCATTTGCCGCTGTCGGTGGTCGAGGCTGCCGGCACTGGTGATCTCCTTGGCCGGACAACCTCCGACGTCAACCGGGTCGAGTTCATTTTGCGCCGAGGCCTTTCCCGGCTCATGGTGCTGTCATTCCAGGTGATCGTCACGGTGGTTGCAGCGCTGGTCATTGAATGGCGGGTCGGTTTCGTCGTCGTTCTTTCGTTTGTTCCCCTAGTCTTCGTGATCCGCAAATACCTGCGCCGTACGATCGCGGCGTACCTTGCCGCGTCGGCGCTGAGCGCAGAGGTGTCGGGCGATATCACCGAAACCGTGGAACAGTCGGCCACGGTCGATTCACTCGGGATGAGCGAAGTGCGAACGCGTCGCACGTCGGTCCTGCTGCGGGAAATGTGGGACAACGAGCGGTACTCAGCCCTCATGCGCACGTATTTTTCCGCCACGATGGTCCTCGTCCTATTCGCTCCCTTGGTCATTGCGATCGTGTGGGGTGCCTGGCTTGTTGGCCTTGGCGTCACGACTGTCGGCGCCGTGGTGGCTGTGGCGCTTTACGCCCAGCAGCTACGCTGGCCACTCGATGAGCTCGGCTGGTGGATCGACGAGCTTCAGTTTGCCGCCGTCGCACTTGCGCGTATTTTCGGTGTCGCGGAGGTGCCGTCCGATCGGGAGTTCGGCGACGACGCTCCCACCAGTGACGTCGTCGAGATCGAGGACGTGTCGTTCAGCTATCGGGAGGGCGAACCGGTTCTTCGGAATGTTGGCCTGACTGTGCGTTCGGGGGAGAGGCTCGCGATCGTGGGGCCGTCGGGCGCGGGCAAGTCCACGCTCGGACGCCTGATCGCCGGGGTTAATCCGCCGGATGTGGGGTCGATCCGAGTGGGAGGCGTTGAGGTCACGCGCCTGCCAGAGGACCTGCTTCACCAGACGGTCGCGCTTGTCACGCAGGAGAATCACGTGTTCGTGGGAACGGTCGCGGACAATCTTCGGTTTGCAAAGGCAGACGCCTCGGATGAGGACCTGCTCTCAGCGCTTCGCACTGTTGACGCGCTGTGGGTGGAGCGATTGCCTGAGGGGCTCGACACGAAGGTTGGTTCGGGCGCTCGCGAACTAGCACCATCGCAGGCGCAGCAGCTTGCGCTTGCACGCATTGTGTTGGTCGACCCGGCGGTTCTCATCCTCGATGAGGCGACATCACTGCTCGATCCCACGGCTGCTCGTTCGGCGGAGCAGGCGCTCTCGCGTGTTCTGGCTGGTCGCACGGTTATTTCGATCGCGCACCGGCTGTATACCGCTTACGACGCCGACCGGGTCGCCGTCATGATCGATGGCGAGGTGGCCGAACTCGGCTCTCACAATGAGCTCGTGTCACGCGGCGGGGAATACGCCTCGCTGTGGGAGGCGTGGCAGCAGGATTAGGCGGCGGGCTGTGCTGGCCTCATAATGGGCTTGCCTGCATCAGCAGGGGCTTAACTACGGTGTTTAGGTGCCTTGTGGTGCGGTTAGGCCCCTTGTGAAGGTGAGCTGTGGGTAACGGGCGGTGTGCTTGTTGGCTGAGCGTGCGGTGTGCTTGCTGGCTGTGCGGGCTGTGCTGGCTGTGCGCGGTGCGGGCTGTGCGGGCGGTGGTTGGCGCTTCAGTGTTGGCCTCATAATGGGCTTGCCTGCATCAGCAGGGGCTTAACTACGGTGTTTAGGTGCCTTGTGGTGCGGTTAGGCCCCTTGTGAAGGTGAAGGTGAAGGTGAAGGGTGGGCAGCGCGGTGAGACGCCGGCCAACCTGGCGGGTACTAGTTGCTGACGAACATGAGGATCGTCAGAGCCAGAAGCACCACAACCATGCCGATGGGCAGCACCTGAATCTTCGTCACGGTGGTCGGTGGCCAGTGCTCATCCAGCTGTCCAGTTAGTTCTTCGCGCAGTCGTGGGCTCCGGCGAATTTCGCCAACCCTGATCGTCAGCAGATCGACCACAAATTTAACATCGACATGCATATTCTGGCGCTCACGTGCATTCCATCGAATAGCGTCAGGATCATCAGGAGTCTTGTTTCGGTCGCGCCATGAATTCGAAAACAAGCCAGCATTCGTCGGCACGCCCCATGCACTCATTTTCTGTGAGCGTTCGCGCGAGTAAATGTAGAGCCCCCAACGGTTCTCCGCGAAATAGTAATCCGACCACGGCACGAGATACTCGCGAACGATATTCACAATGCGCACGCCGCCCGGACCCACCTCCACCCGCGGATTCCAGAACACCGCCCAGCCGATCGCCACGATCAGGAGCGAGACCGGCATCGCCCACAGGAGCTCAGCGATGCCACCATTCATCACGGACGCCACCAACGTCGCAGCCGCCAAGAACCACAGCAGGTAAGCGTATATACGGGGCGACTTCCCGCGCAGTACAAGAGTCATGACGGTATTGTCTCAGGTTTGCTGACCTGCGCGAAACTTGGAGTGCGCCGCGCATTGTCCGCACGCCGATCGGACACGCGTGCCCAAAGTGTACGTTCGCTCCCACTTTTCCCGCCTGTCTACAGGCCGTTAACCACGCGGGTCTATGATGAGATGCTGGCCAGCGCTCCCCGCTGACCACGCGGCCACGCCAGGTCCGTCCAGGCACTTAGCGCCGTCCGAACGCAAAGGAATCACATGTCCATAACCGTCCGCCACGACCTGCGTAATGTCGCAATCGTCGCCCACGTCGATCACGGAAAGACCACGCTCGTTGACGCCATGCTCTGGCAAGGTAACGTGTTCGATTCGCATGCCACCGTGGAAAGAACGGGCGAACGCGTGATGGATTCGGGCGATATTGAGCGCGAAAAAGGAATCACCATTCTCGCGAAGAATACGGCAATTTCGTACGGTGGCCCCTCGGCAGTGGACTTCGACTCGCCAGATGGCGTGACTATCAACGTGATCGACACCCCCGGCCATTCGGATTTCTCTGGCGAGGTCGAACGTGGTCTGTCGATGGTGGACGGCGTCGTCCTTCTTGTCGATTCTTCTGAAGGCCCGCTCCCGCAAACGCGGTTTGTACTGCGGAAAGCTCTTGAGGCAGGCCTGCCCGTCATCCCCGTCGTCAACAAAGTTGATCGCCCGGATGCACGCATCAGCGAAGTCGTTGACGAAACGATGGAGCTCCTTCTTTCACTGGCATCGGATATAGATGTTGACGAGGAGCACGACGTCGATCTTGAGGCTATCCTCGACATCCCTGTCATCTTCGCCTCGGCAAAGGCAGGGCGAGCTTCGCTCGAACAGCCAGCGGACGGCGAGCTGCCGGATTCGCCCAACCTCGAACCACTTTTCCGTGCGATTCTCGAATACATTCCAGCCCCTACCTATGATCCACAGAGCCCGTTCGTCGCCCAAGTGACGAACCTTGATGCCTCGCCGTTCCTCGGCAGGCTCGCGCTGGTGCGGGTGTTTTCCGGCGAACTGAAGAAGGGTGCGTGGGTGGGACTCGCGGACGGCCCAGATTCGCGAATCGAACGCGTCCACATCTCCGAACTCCTGCGCACCAAAGGCCTCGAACGCGCGTCGGCGCCCTCGGCGGGCCCTGGCGATATCGTTGCTGTGGTAGGCATCCCCAATAT
>JAAYGH010000044.1 GCA_012727825.1 Trueperella sp. | reverse complement strand
GTAAATTCTGACGAAATGAATGAGAGCTGGGAGGCATCAGTTGGAGGCTCAACGGTGACGATCGTGTCTGAATACCAGGGATACCCTAATACGCGCCCGTCGAGCCCGGGGGCTGGATCAGGAACAGGTGCGGGCGTCCAATTTCCGCAGCCTTCGGAGCCCCAGAAGACCGGAATTCTCGCTGAGCTCGAGGGGCTCACGGCGAATCAGATGTGCGACCAGTACTTCGGCGAATATTCGAGCTCAGGAGCTGCATATTTTGAAGGGGCTCAATTCTCTGGTCCGCTAGCCGAGTACTGCCTCAATCGAACATCGGAAGACCCCGCCGCGCCGCCCGTCGTCGCGCCTGTCATGTCAGTGGCAGATTTGGGAATCTACATCCGCGACAACGCTCAAATGATTATTGATTCCGGCGTGCTTACGTTTGAGCCTGTGTCAGGTGAAGTGGTCATCAATAAAGACACGTACTTCGCCTCGAGTGCGACGGCCTACACGGCACAAGTGACCGTTTTGAACACTCCGCTTGAACTGCGCTTCGTGCCCACTGCGTACGCGTGGGACCTCGGTGACGGTACCCGATTCACTACGGCAACTCCGGGCGGTCCGTATCCGCGGGGAGAGGTTCGGGGCCAGTACACGAGTCCCGGAACTTACACGCCGAGTGTGCGCATTTCGTGGGATGCATCAATCAGGATCGTCGGAGGTGGCGGCTGGTACAACGTGCCTGGGGATGCCTACACCGTCACCGTCGGTCAACCTCTCACATCCGTCGAGGCAGAGGCTGTGCTGACTGCGAATCGTTAGCGGTGATAACGTCATCGGTCAGCTAAGGTGGTCATGTTTCATGACGTCAATGGAAGGTATAGCCGATGGACGATCAACCTGAGGAAACCCCGAAGAAAACTCCTACCGGAAAAGATGCACTGACCCCGCAAATGCGTGAGCAACTCAAACGCTCACAGCGGCGCAATATGGTCGGTGGCCTCGTCTTCGGTTTGATTCTTGCAGTGCTCGGATTCTTCGCGGCCCAAAACATTACATCCGGCTCCGATGATTCCTACATTCCCATTCCCGTGTCCGTAGAGGAGAGCGTCAGTGTTTGGTCGTAAGAAGCTACCTGCACATCTCGCTGACCAGGCCGGACGCATGCCGGCCGCAGCAACTCCCGTCGAACCCGTGTCAGAAGGAGTCTGGCTCGCGGGCTGGGACGGCCATTTCGCCGTCGTGCCTCCGGCAGGGGACAGGCAGGTCTACTCGTGGTCAGACTTTGAAGCCGGCGCGTGGGATGACGACACCGATAGTCTTGAACTCATCCTCGTCGACCCCAACAACCCACCCATGTCGTTCAAAGTCCCGCGAGACGCTGACGGAACTGCGATCACGATGATTCGCGAACGTATTGAGCGTTCGATCGTCTACCGTCAGGTCGAAGAACTTCCCTCCGGGGCAATCGCACGGGGGCAGGTGCGCAGAAACCCCGATGACACCCTGTTTACCCAGATCATTGTTGATTCCGACATCACTGAGACCGATCGGGAGGCCCTTGACCTGTTCGAAGGCCAACTCAGGGAGACGGTTGGACTCGACGGCGCCTAGAGCGAGTTGTGGAACGACCCACAGAGCGGCCAGAAACGCATAAGAAAATTCGCTTTTACGGAACAGTTTGTTAAAGTAATCAAGTCGCAATCCCGCGTAGCTCAACGGCAGAGCATTCGACTGTTAATCGAAGGGTTGTTGGTTCGAGTCCAACCGCGGGAGCCACTCAAAACCCCGGTATCTAGCCCTAAACTAGGTGCCGGGGTTTCTCTATACCCACTTCGTTATCGCTGCGGTTGGAACCGAAATCTTCGCAAACGCGAGGACTTTTG
>JAAYGH010000043.1 GCA_012727825.1 Trueperella sp. | reverse complement strand
GTGCTGCCCGTCCCCGTCGTCGATGCGCTCATGGACGTCTTCGGCATCAACCAGACGATGGACGACTTCACGGGCCGGACGTCGGACGAAAGGGGTGGCGATTGCCAGTAGAGATGAGCCCGGAACGTTTCGAGGAGTTGGTGGCCGACGCGCTCGATGATATCCCCGACGAGTTCGCCTCTCAGTTGCAGAATTTGGTGTTCCTCATCGAGGACGAACCCAGCGAGGACCACCTCAAGGAGTCTCAGGGGGAGGAGCTGCTCGGACTTTACGAGGGGATCGCGCTCACGGACGGCGACTTCTTTGGCTATGCGGAACCAAACCGGATTTGGATCTTCCGAGGGCCAACTCTTCGCATGTGCTCCACCGAAGCCGAAGTGGCCGAGGAAGTTGTTATCACCGTTTTCCACGAGGTTGCCCACCATTTTGGTATTGACGAAGACCTGCTTTGGGAGACGGGCTGGGCATAGGCAGGCGGGACGGCGGGGGTAGGGCATTTTGGGCATAAAAAATGCGGACCTCGTTGTCCGCGTTTCTCATCATCCGGTGGCTATGCCTGCCGGTTTATTTATCGATTGCCGAGCAACTCAGCCTGAACGACGTGCTCATGTGCGCGAGCTGCGTTCAGCAGAGCATTGCGCGACACCTCAGCCTTTGTAAAAGACTTCCAATTCATCTTCATGGTTAACCTCCTTCGATTCCTATTGACTTACCAGTGAATGGTCACTGTGCGACCCTTTGCGGTCACTCACAAGTTTAGCAACGAGATGTAACGAATTGAAATATGTTGCTTAGCGTCACACTCTGGCACCCCATTTCCGAGCGCATCGTGCACTTATGAGCGGGCAAGAATGGAATGGTAAGGAATTATTAAGGCCGAAGCAATCAGGACCTCCTGCGCGATAGTGTGGCTCCATGATTGTTTTAGCGGCCACACCACTTGGCAACGACGACGATGCCTCACCCCGCCTCCGCGCCGAACTCGTTGGAGCCGATCTGATTGCTGCCGAGGACACCCGGCGATTGCTCAATCTTGCGGGTCGGCTCGGACTCGACATCTCGGCCCCGGTCGTTGCCTACCACGAACACAATGAGTACCGGGCATCAGGTTCACTTATCGACGCAGCTCAGGCCGGGAAGCGCGTCGTCGTGGTCACCGATGCCGGCATGCCGTCGGTGTCCGATCCCGGCTATCGGCTCGTCGCACTCGCTGCCGAACATGACGTGCCCGTCACCGTTGTACCTGGCCCCTCGGCCGTGCTGAGCGCTCTCGCACTATCTGGCCTCGCCTCCGATCGGTTCGCGTTTGAGGGATTTCCGCCGCGTAAGGATGGGGAACGACGCCGATACTTCAGCGATCTTGCCACCGAGTCCCGCACGATGATTTATTTTGAGAGCCCTCGTCGAGTGGGGGACACCCTTGCCGCAATGGCCGAGGCGTTTGGGCCAGACCGACGTGCCGCGCTTTGCCGAGAATTGACGAAAATACACGAGGAAGTCAAGCGCGGAACGCTCGACGAGCTTACGCAATGGTCCCGCGAGGTGCGCGGAGAGGTGACGATCGTCGTCGAAGGTGCTCCCGTTACGGCGGATGACGCCGCTGCACACGTGCCTGAGGTTCTCGCCCTCGCGGCGGCGGGCCTGCGCTTGAAAGACGCCGCAGCACACGTGGCGGGCCGTGAGGGTCTGCGTAAAAACGAGCTCTATGACCTCGCACTTGACAGTCGCGGATAGGTCCTAGCTATAGGTGCCCGTTAACGGAGGGAGGTCCGCTTTCGCGAACCTCCCTCCGTGTGTGCCGGCTTTACGGCTTGTAGTCGATGTCAGAGAAGTCGAAGTCCTCTTCGTCGACCTCGCCCGAGAAGTCCACATCCTCGTCGATCTCGAGATCGAATTCGGACAGGTCGTATTCTGAGAGGTCTTCGTCTACTTCGACTTTGTTCGCCAAGGTGTCGAGCTCTTCGTCCTCGCCGTCAGGGGTTAGCTCGGCGTCTGATTCCTCGTCGTATTCATCGAGGCTGTAAACGTCCTCGCTGGCCACCAGCGCCTCGCCGCGCGGGAGTTCGTCATCCTCAAAGTCGGCGGCGCCGTACTCGTCGTCGAGGTTGTCCGTGAGATCGCCCGGTTCGTCGGCAATCCATTCGTCCGCCGTCCAATCCTCGTCGCTATCGCTCAGGTCGTCGTCCATATCGTCAAAACCTGGAATAGGTGTGTCCTCTTCCTCTTCGTAGAAGCCGAATGCCTCATTCGAATCGAGCTGTTCCACGCCGGACTCGTCCATCTCCACGCGGGCGGCCTCGCCGAGCTCTTCGGAGGTCGGAACAGTGAGGTCGGAGAACACGCGTACGGACCAGCCGGACTTGAGCGCATCGAGAGCTGTTTCCTTCACGCAGTGCGATTCAGCAATGCCGACCACGTCAATCGCCGAGATGTCAGCAGCGCGCAACATGATCTCGAGCGTATCGCCGGCGGCATTCGTGCCTTCGAAGCCGGAGTACGCGGCGTCGTATTCGCCCTTCTTCACACCATCGTCCAATGGAAGGGACGCAATCGCGTCGTGCAACTCGGCCTCGGCCGTGCCAGCCACGCCGTGCGGCGGCCACGTATCCACAAAGTCCGGAGTGTCCGAGAAGTGGTGGCCCGGGTCCACGTGCCAGTCTTGAGTGGTCAGAATGAGGGTGTATTCGTCGGCATTTTCGGTGACGAAATCTGCGATACGTTCGGCGACTGCGTTACCGCCCTCCACGCCCAATGCACCACCTTCGGTGAAGGTCGGCTGAACGTCCACGATGATGAGTGCGCGATTTTCGGTCATGAACAAACTCCTTGGTTGGCGGGGTCCGGCCCGCGTGATCTTGCCTGACAGTTTATTGCGTGCGGGCTTCTTGTTCTCCTGCGTTCACGGTCAGCCGATGTGGGATGTGCCCGCGGTGGCGGGCAAGTTTCACGTCTCGGACCGAAAACGCCTACCCTTAAGCTATGTCTAAAATCCTCTCAGCTGTCGCTTGGCCCTATGCAAACGGACCACGTCACATCGGCCATGTTGCCGGGTTTGGCGTGCCATCAGATGTTTTTTCGCGATACATGCGAATGCAGGGTCACGATGTGTTGATGGTCTCGGGCACGGACGAACACGGCACGCCCATCCTCGTCGCCGCTGAACAGGAGGGTGTGGGCCCGCAGGAGCTTGCCGACGTCAATAATCGCATCATCGTCGAGGATCTGGTTCGGCTCGGGCTGTCCTACGATTTGTTTACGCGAACGACGACGAAGAACCACGAGCAGGTCGTCATGGACCTGTTCGAGGGATGCAAAGACAACGGATACATGATCGTCGAGGACACCCCGGTGGCGATCGACCCGAAGACGCGCAACACGCTCCCGGATCGTTACATCGAAGGCACCTGCCCCATCTGTGGATATGTGGGAGCTCGTGGCGATCAGTGCGATACCTGTGGAAACCAACTCGATCCGCATGACCTCATTGACCCGGTGTCAACAGTCTCGGGCCTCACTCCAGAGTTTAAGAACACCGAGCACTACTTCCTCGACCTGCCGGCGCTGGCTCAGGCGCTTAGTGAGTGGCTCGACGGCGTGGAAGTGGACGGGAAGTGGCGTCCGAACGTCATCGCTTTCTCCAAGCATCTACTCAAAGATATTCGCCCGCGTGCGATGAGCCGCGATATTAATTGGGGTATTCCGGTTCCGGGATGGGAAGACAAGCCGCACAAGCGCTTGTACGTCTGGTTTGACGCCGTCGTCGGATACCTGTCTGCTTCGATCGAATGGGCGCGCCGCCGGGAAAAGGATGGAACCGGCACGGCCGACGACTGGAAGCAGTGGTGGACGAACCCCGAGGCGCTCTCCTATTACTTTATGGGCAAAGACAACATCGTCTTCCACAGCCAGACTTGGCCGGCTGAACTGCTCGCCTACAACGGTGAGGGAGAACGGGGCGGTGAGCCCGGAGATTTCGGCACGCTCAACCTACCGACCCAGGTGGTGGCCTCGGAATTCCTGACGATGGAGGGCAAGAAGTTCTCCTCCTCAAAGGGCATTGTTATTTATGTGCGTGACGTGCTCGAGCGCTACCAGCCCGATGCTCTGCGCTACTTCATTTCGATCGCCGGCCCAGAAAGCCAGGACTCGGACTTCACCTGGAGCGAGTTCGTACGCCGTAACAACTCGGAGCTCGTGGCAGGCTGGGGCAACCTCGTGAACCGCACGGGCGCGATGATTGCGAAGAACTTTGGTGAAATTCCGGCGGCTGTCGAACGCGCAGACGTCGATAGCGCACTACTCGACGCTGTGACGACGGGCTTTGAGACCGTCGGTGGACTCATTGGCAATCACCAACAGCGAGCCGCACTGGCTGAGGTCATGCGACTCGTGGGCGAAGCGAACGCATACGTCGCTAAGACGGAACCGTTCAAGCTCAAGGCTCCCGAGGAGCGCGAGCGTCTCGGCACCGTTCTCAATACGTTGGTTCAGGCGGTGTCAGATCTAAACACAATGATGTCGGTGTTCCTGCCGCATTCGTCCAACACGATCGACGCGGTGCTCGGTGGTCCAGGAGATATTGCGCCGATGCCGGAGCTCGTGGAGGTCACCGATCTCGATACGGATTACCCATATCCGATCATTACGGGTGAATACACGGATGTGCGCTCCTGGGAGAGCCGCCCGGTCGAACCCGGCACGCCGATCTCGAAGCCGAAGCCCGCATTCGTCAAGCTTGACGAGTCCGTGGTGGCCGATGAGCTGGCCCGTCTCGGATTCGATGTCGATGGAAACCCGCTGGAGGCTGACGAGTAGGTGTCAGCCACAGCCTCGAACCGCACGCAACCCGGGAAAGGCCAACAAACTCCACCACAGCCGGGCTCGAAGAAGGATCGCAAACGCGCCTTCCCCGAGATTCCGGAGCCGCTCGCGGTGCCGATCGTCGACAACCACACGCACTTTTATCCCGATCCCGTGCCCGTCGAGGGCGAGGCGCCGGTCCAGCAGACCAATCTTGAGGGCAACTGGAAGCCTCCGCTCCTGCTGAACAATCATCTGGCCGGCATGACCGCTGCGGGTATCCGGGGTGCCATTTCATCTGGGTGTGATTGGCCGTTGCTCGAGTGGACCCGCGATCTTGCCAGGGAGAATCACAACCTGTGGGCGGCGCTCGCGATCCACCCGAACGAGACACCGCTCCACGCGGGGATCCGCGAGGTGGGGCCCGATGGTAACCCGCCACGGGTCGCCCCACATCACGAAAAATTCTCGCTCGAGGACGCGATCCACAAGGTGGCGGAGCTCAGCCGCGATGACGGCGTCGTAGCGATCGGCGAAACCGGCCTTGATTACTATCGCACCGGCGATGAGGGCCGAGAGGTCCAGAAGCGAGCGTTCCGCGAGCACATCGCGCTCGCGAAAGAACTCGGCAAACCGATGCAGATTCATGATCGCGAGGCACACGCTGACGTCGTCGACATTTTGATTGCCGATGGGGCACCGGAGCGGACTGTGTTTCACTGTTTTTCTGGCGACGCCGCGCTGGCGCGCATCCTCGCGGAGAATGGATGGTATGCGTCGTTTGCGGGGAACGTCACCTACTCCGTCAACGGAGACTTGCGGGAGGCGTTCGCACAGTTGCCGGAGGAGCTCGTGCTCGTAGAAACGGATGCGCCATATTTGACGCCCGAACCATACCGCGGCCAACCGAATGCCGTGTGGTCTACTGCTTACACCGCCGAGTATCTCGCCCGGCTGCGGGGAGTGCCCGTCGAGGATTTTTGTGCGGCGGTTGACCGGGCGACGGTCGAGGTCTACGGAATCTGACGAGCCGTCAGGTGGCTCACTCCCACTTGATACGTGTATGATCTCGCACACCTTGGTTGCGATGTATAACAATTTGATTACAATCGATCTCAGTATTGTTACGATAATAGACAGATGTATTCGACGTACTGGAGAAACTTTTGACTAGTAGGACTTCGCGCACCGAGGGACCGGCGCTCTTTGACGCCAACCTTCTTACCACGCCACCGAAGCCGGGCTCGCGCCGAGCGCGCCGCATGGCAGAACGTGAAGCAGCTAAGGCCACGAGCCTCATCACTAACGTTGCGACGCCGGTCAGCCAGTCCGCCGATACGGCAGAAATCCCGGCGATCTCTCGAGTGAGCACCGCAGGCGATGCGCCCTACGCGGAGACGATGAACCATTCACTCGTCACGAGTCGCGTCAAGAAACAGCCGGTGCCCGCCACGCGAAAGTTCTCGAAGACGTTCCGTCTGGCAGGTGCTGCCTCTGTCGCTGCAATGGCCGCCGGTGCATCAATCGGCCTTCCTCTCATCCCCTCGGGTCCGGCTCCGGTAGAGATTGCGGTGGCAGCCGTCGTCGACCCGACCGTGATAGCGACCGAAGAAGCGGCCACCGACGTCTCGTTTGACGTGATAGTCGATGGCGACACCGTACGTATCGATGCCGACTCATCGATGACCTACGTTGGAGCTTTCGCTCAGGCTGGCATCGAAATCGGTGCACGGGACGAGGTTTCCGTCTCTCTTTCAGATCTCGTGACCACCGACGACGTCACGATCGTCCGCCTGACCACCGAGACCGTCACCGAAGAATTCACCAATGCGTTCGAGACCGAGCGCATCGACGATCCGAACCTGCCCAAGGGTGAAGAAAAGGTTGTGACCGCCGGAGCCCCTGGCACGGGGTCGCGCAACTTCCAGGTCACCTATCGCGACGGCGAAGAATCCGCTCGCGTCCTCCTCCTCGAAACGGTTGCTTCTGAACCCGTGACTGAGGTTATCCGCGTGGGCACCAAGGCCGAGGTTGCTGCACCGGCACCGGCTGCTGCGCAGTCAGCAGGATCGCAAGCCGCCCCGCAGGCACCGGCTCCGGCCGTCCCGGCTGGCTCCTCGCGTCAGATCGCCCAGGGCATGCTGTCCTCCTACGGGTGGGGCATGGACCAGTGGTCGTGTCTAGATTCGCTTTGGCAGCGCGAGTCCAATTGGAACCACACCGCCATGAACTCGTCCTCGGGAGCATACGGAATTCCGCAGTCGCTTCCTGGCTCGAAGATGGCAACGGCGGGCGCTGACTGGCAGACCAACCCCGCAACCCAGATTCGTTGGGGACTCGGCTACATTCAGGGTCGCTACGGCAGCCCGTGCGCGGCCTGGGGTCATTCGCAGGCGCGCGGCTGGTACTAGGGCACAAACATATGTCCTTGCTCGGCCCGGTTCAGATTCGCGCGTTCGCCAATCGCCTTGGGGTGCGCCCCACGAAAGCTCTCGGTCAGAACTTTGTTCATGACGCCGGAACGGTGCGGCGTATCGTACGCGACGCGGGGGTGGAAGCCGGCGACCTCGTCCTCGAAGTTGGGCCGGGTTTCGGCTCGCTCACGTTAGCCCTCCTTGAGGTGGCCGCGTTCGTGTCGGCTGTAGAAATAGATCCCGTGTTGGCACGGGAGTTGCCAGCGACTGTTCGTGCGAACATGCCGGAGGCTTGCGACAGGTTCGCCGTGGTCGAGCGCGACGCGATGCTCGTGTCGGCTGAGGACCTCGCCGTTCCCTCGAGTTATGATGCTCGTCCCGCTGGTGAGGATCATTCGAACGGCGCCAACAAGCCGTTCTCGCCCACTCACCTCGTGGCGAATTTGCCGTATAACGTGGCGGTTCCGGTGATCTTGACCTTGCTCGAGACACTGCCGTCGTTGCGATCTGTGACCGTTATGGTGCAACTCGAAGTGGCCGACCGGCTGGCAGCTGAGCCGGGATCACGAACGTATGGCATTCCCTCGGTCAAGGCGAATTGGTATGCCGACGTTCGACGCGGTGCGAAGATATCTCGCCACGTGTTCTGGCCGGTGCCGAACGTTGATTCAGCGCTCGTTCACCTGGAGCGCCACGAGGATAATCCGTATCCGGACGACCTGCGTGAATTGACGTTCGCCATTGTCGACGCCGCCTTTGCCCAGCGGCGCAAGACTCTGCGTGCCGCACTTGGCGCGTGGGCGGGGAGCCCGGGCCAAGCTGAAGAAATTCTGCGAGCCGCCGGTGTGGATCCCTCGCTTCGGGGCGAACGCCTCGGAATTAGCGACTTTGTGGCCATCGCGATGGCAGCACGCGCCTGAGGCGCTACGATGGGCACGTGCAACGCGTATTAGTTTCAGCTCCAGCCAAAGTTAACCTCGGATTGCGGGTCGGTGGCCCACGCCCCGACGGCTTCCATCCACTCGACACCGTGTTCGAAGCGCTCGATATTTTCGACGACGTCGAGGTCACCGCTGCCGATCGGTTGACTCTTGAGATCTCCAGCCCGGGAGGCGAGGTTGCAGTCGACCACATCCCCGTCGACGATTCGAACTTGGCAATCCGCGCGGCCAAAGAACTCCTCGCACGCAGAGGACTCACTGGTCCTGACGCGCCCGGAGCGCACATCTCAATCACGAAGCGCATCCCAGTGGCTGGCGGTATGGCCGGCGGCTCCGCGGACGCCGCAGGTGCGCTTGTTGCCCTCAATAAACTTTGGGAGCTCGGCTTTTCCGACCACGATCTTGAGCATATTGGCGCCGATCTTGGTTCGGACGTCCCCTTCGCACTCAAGGGCTCGATCGCTCATGGTCAAGGTCGGGGCGAGCACCTCCAGAACGTTCCGGTTATGGCGATTCACGCGTGGGTTCTGCTTACTCGCACCGACGGCTTGTCGACCCCCGAGGTCTTTCGAGAGTTCGATCGCCTGAGCCCGGACGCCGGTGAGCCTTCATCCACGGATGAGCTACGTGCGGCCCTCTCGTCCGGTTCGATCAACGACATCGCGGCCGCGATGGCTAATGACCTCGAGGCGCCCGCGGCGTCGCTGAACCCCGACCTCGGCGCCATGCTTGCCGAGCTCCGCGCGCAAGGCTTGCACGCCATTCTCTCCGGATCCGGCCCAACGATTGCGATCCTCACTGATCCGGCCTCGCTTCGTGCGCTCGCAGACGAGCTCGATTCCCGGTACCCGCACATCACGGCGCTCACCGCTTACGGGCCAGCCGCTGGAGCACACGTTCGGAAGGTCGACTAGTGGCACATATTCTCGGAATGGAAGACGTGGGCATTTCGCTCGGCTCACGCCCCATCCTCAGTGACATCAATGTCTCCCTCGAGGATGGGAACAGCATCGGGGTTGTCGGCCCTAACGGCGGTGGCAAGTCCACGCTTCTTCGCCTGATGACCCGCGACCTCGAGCCAGATACAGGGCGCGTCACCATGGTCTCCGGCACCCGTTTCGCCATGCTCAGCCAGGCCGACGACCTCTCGTCCGATCACACAGTAGGCGAGGCCATCCACGGCAACGCCGAGACCTTTCAGTGGGCATCCGACGCGAAGATTCGTGAGCTTCATGCCGGCTTAATTCCCGACGTCGATCTGTCGCGTCGCGTGGGGGAGCTG
>JAAYGH010000042.1 GCA_012727825.1 Trueperella sp. | reverse complement strand
GCCCGTTAGTGGCTCAGCCTTAGTGGCTCAGTCTTCTATTTTCTTATCGAGGCCGGCAATAACCATGCCCAGAACCGTTAGTCCAATGGATGCCAACTTGAAAACTTGAATCAGCACATTCCGGCGCTGATGCAGTTCAATGGCGGTTGGCCGTGGAGCATCCTCGTACTCACGGATAATGTTCGGATGATCGGCGTTCTTATGCATGACCCCTCCTTACGGGATGAAGTGCCAGCCCGGGAGGGCCTTAGCCTTGTAGATGAACAGGTAGTGAAGGATGACCTTCATCCAATGGCCGCCGAGTCCAATCTTTCCGATGGTCAGGCTCTTCTTACGACCATGGTCGTCCGGGTACTTCTCGTAGTTCGGAACAACCGGGTACATCGTCATCGATGCCGCCGAGCCGTCGAGCATGCCGTTGCCAGCCGAGGCTACGCAGGCCGCACCGAGGCGTGCCATCGAGGACTCGTAGGCGATCGACTCGTCGCCCGTCTTAATCCGATCGGCGATCGTCTTTGCGACGGTCGTACCCATCACATCGGAGGGCATACCGGTACGCGGCGGAGCCGGTGCGATAACGGTGCCATTCGGTGACGTGTACGGCTTCGAAATCGCGTGCGGTGGCGCAAAGGCAATACCGACGGCGAACATATTCGGATACTGCGGAACCTGGTAGGTTTCCGGCCAGTCCTGCGCCCGCCAGTCGTCGTAGCCCTTGGGAGTGTAGTCGGCATCGACCTTCATGAAGTTAGCCGGATTGAACAGCTCCGAAAGCTCTTCGCCGTCCTTATCCAACGCCTTGAGGGGAACTCCCGTGAACGGTGGTAGAAGCATCGCGAAGTCGTACTTGATCTCGTGGAACTCGCCCTCGATCGTCTCGTACTCGATCGTGTCTTCAGTAATGTTCTTGGCTGCAGCGCCAAGCACCGAGTGAACACCGCGTTCGGTGAACAGCGACTCGGTCCACATGCGCGAGGACTGCTTAAAGCCACGTTCGGAGAACGTCATGCCGTCCACACCGAAATCGCCGAGCTTGGCCTCGTTTGTGAAATAGATGAGCTCCGCCTTGTCACGAATACCGTGACGCTTGAGCTCGTGGTCTACATTGAACGCGTATTCAAATGCGGCGCCTTCACAGGTACAGTTGCCTGCTCCCATGCCAACCACGAGGGTCTGGTTCTCGCCTGCCTTCATCTTCTCGATTGACTCGGCAAGTGCAGCCGATGCTTCTACCGCATGCGCGGACGTACACACCGACACGGTGTGTCCCTCATCCGGGCCGAGCCCAGGCGTTGCCGCAAAGTTCAGTTTCGGGCCGGTCGCATTCACGAGGTAATCGTAATAAATTCTATCCGTTTCACCCTTGCGGCCTGGTTCGGTGTATTCAATTTCTACAAAGGGACGTGCGTCCGTACCTTCACCCTCAGGATGAATCACGGTTCCCAGCCCCTGGTAGAACTCAATCTTCCTGCGCTTGTAAATCTTACGCAGATCTAAATTGACATCCTTCTCAGCCATTCGCCCGGTTCCCACCCAAATATTCGAGGGAATCCAATTCCAATGGGCCTTCGGCTCAACCGAGACAATACGATGGTCATTACCCAGCAACCGCTTCAAGTGCAGAGCGCTCGTGTGTCCGGCGATGCCAGCTCCCAGGACTACTACAGTGGCCATTTCTCCTCCAGCAAATTTGCGTGCGACGTCATTGACGCTTTCTCCCATTGTACGCTACACCCCCGGGGGTACGTGGTATTTCGAAGATATAACCGATTTGTCGCAATGCCCCCGCGCCCTACTCGAGAGCCCCGCGAAGGTGAATCCGTTCGCCTTCGCGGGAGAACAAGCTGAGAATCAGGGTCCGCTCCGGTGTAGCCGCACCAAACCAATGCGGAGTGCGCGTGTCGAACTCGACGGCCTCTCCCGGACTCAATTCGAAATCTTGACCGCCAAGAATGAATCGAACACGCCCCTCAAGCACATAGAACCACTCCCGCCCGTCGTGAGTGTGCATCGTCGGAGAGCGGCGCCCAAATGGAAGTTGGATCTTCCACGCCTGCACAGCCGATGCGTGATTGGTCAACGGCCAAATGATCTTACCGTCCCCCGATCTTCTCGAGGGTAGATTGATCCGCGGATCCATGGGCGCCTCAGGCTGAATAAGGTCATCAAGACCGAGCCCATAAATCTTTGCGAGTGGCAACAATTGCTCAAGGCTCGGCTTGCGCGATCCCGTTTCGAGGCGCGAGAGAGTCGACGTCGGCAGACCGGTTCGCTCCGACAGTTCGTCGAGCGTCAGCCCGTGGTCCATTCGCAGCTTACGAAGCCGCGGGCCTAGTCCGGCGAGAGTTTCCTGAACGTCATGCTGTCCATTGGTCATACGCCCACATTAACGAAAGTTGCCAGATTGGCAAGACTCTTTGCCGGCGGCACGCGCTGGCCATACAGTTGAAACATGAATAATGCAGTGAATCCGGCGACCTCGCCGCCCTCTGTCTTCCGGAAAATTTATCCCTTAGCGTTCGTCAATACATTGGGCGCGCTCGCCACCTCGATGGTGAACGTTTTGCTTCCACAGATCGCCCGCGAGGCACATCTCGACGTCTCGATCACTCAGTGGGCGACACTTGCCTTCCTTTTAAGCTCCACGATTCTCATCGTCCCCTCGGGCTGGCTTGGCGACCGGATCGGAAAATCACGCTTGCTCAAGATTTCAATGGCCATCTTCCTCATTGCATCGATTCTTGGCACATTCGCACCGAATTTTGCCGCGCTGGTCGCAGCCCGCGCGCTCCAAGGCGCCGGTGTCGCGGCGATGCTGACAACGCCGATGGCACTCGTCCGCCAACTCGTCGCACCCACGGAAGTTGGTCGTGCAATGGGAATCATGGGTTCGTCCATGGCCACTGGCATGGCGCTTGGCCCCGCACTCGGTGGCCTCGCGGCTGGAACACCACTCGGCTGGCGAGGCGCCTTCAGCCTGTTCATTGTTCTCACCTTGGTTGGCCTGTACTTCATCCATCGTCACCTGCCAGACTCCCCTGCGCTCAGCGGCTCCTTTCGGCTTGACAGCGTGGGTATGCTTTTCATGCTCCTCGGTCTGACGACCTATTCGATCGCACTCACCCTCAAACCTGGTGGCACAGCCGGCACGGGTGGACTTCTCGCTCTATCGGCCCTCTTTCTCGGAGCGTTCGTCGCACAGCAACTCCGCACCGACAGCCCGCTGATCGACATCGCGGCGCTAAAAGCGGCCGGGTTGCTCCCCCACCTCGGCCTCGCATTTGGTGCGGCCATCGTGATGATGACGTTTACGATCATTCCGCCGTTCTACCTCACCGACGGCCTCGGCCTCCACGCGTCCGCCATGGGTCTGGTCATGGCAATCGGCCCGATCATGGCGATTATGTCCGGTGTTCCCGCCGGCCGGTTTGTCGATCGGATTGGCGCTTCCCGCATGACGATTCTTGGCTTGTTCGTCATGACTGTGGCAGCGCTCAGCTTCGTCGGCTTGCCCGCCCTGCTGCCGCTTGGCGGTTTCATCATCTCTGCCATGATTCTCACGCCGGGCAACCAAATGTTTATGGCCGCCAACAACACGCGCGTCATGACCGAGGCGCCTGCCGACATGCAGGGCTCCGTGTCAGGCGCACTCAATCTTGCGCGCAACCTTGGCTTCACAACCGGCACCGCGTTGATGGCAGCTGTTTACGACACTGCGATTAGTTCTGAGGCGGGTGCCCTCTGCGGTCTGCAATCGAGTTTTGCCGTCGCCGCGACCGTAGGT
>JAAYGH010000041.1 GCA_012727825.1 Trueperella sp. | reverse complement strand
ACCCAGATCGGCCACGGATGGCAAGCCATGGACCTGATCAACTAGATCACGGCCCTCAACGATGAGTGCTCAGCGCATGTAGCTCTCGCTCATCAGGTTCTGTCACATCGCGGGCGGGCCCCGGAGAATTCTCCGGGGCCCGCCCCTGTGTTTACCACTGTGAGAGATAGACTTGCCACATGAGACGTCGTATTGAGCCCCAGGAAGGCATAGCCCTCATTCGGGCGTATGTGGCAGGAGATGAACTTTCCGTGGCCGAGCAGCGCCATGCCGTTCGCTTTGTGCTCGAGGAGTTTGGTACCCGCCACCCGGGCCGCAGCGTCGAGATTCGCATCCCGTGGGTGGGGGCCGTCCAGGCCATAGCAGGGCCCACGCACACGCGTGGTACACCGCCCAACGTCGTCGAAATGGATGGCGAATCGTTTCTAAAATTAGCCGTGGGGCACGACGTCGACACCGCGGCAATCTCATACTCGGGAACGCGCGCCGATCTATCGAGCTACTTTCCGCTCTTTGGAGGCGGGCAACTGGGCATGTAGCGAGCTTGCCGATCACCACGACATTCCCGATAGGCTAACCTTGTGCGTCAACGATTTATCAATCCGAACGTCGTCAGCATTGAGGCGATGAATGCGACCATTTCGAGACTCGCCAGCGAGGCCGAGGTGTCGCTCGAATTCTCGCCCGAAGCTCTAGCGGAGGCGCAGGCTGCACCGCGTCACTTCCCGCACTTGCTGGACCGCACCGACCTGCCGTTCGTCACCATTGACCCCGAAGGTTCGCGGGATCTTGATCAAGCCGTCTTCATCGATTCGACCGACGGACTGCGAGTCCATTACGCGATCGCCGCGGTAGGCCTATTTGTTGAACCTGGTGGGGCCCTTGACCGTGAGGTGCGCGAGCGTGCCACCACGATCTACCTACCTGATCGTTCCATCCCGCTGCACCCGGAAGTTCTTTCAGCTAACGCCGCCTCGCTCCTGCCCGGCGTCGTTCGCCCTGCGTACCTGTGGACCTTCGACGTGGACGAGCGCGGACACGTCACCCAGACGAACCTTGAGCTCGTTCAAATCCGCTCTCGAGCGCAGTTGACGTACGACCAGGTGCAGGCCGCGTACGACGGCGCCTCCTTCCTGCCCGTCAACGTGCCTCAGGATTTACCCGACATGCTCGCGCGCGTGGGCAGGCTGCGCGAGGTGCTCGAACGGGAGCGCGGCGGTGTGTCGCTGGATCTACCCGAACAACGCGTCGATCGCGGCGACCACGGTTTCAGGCTCTCATTCCGCCAACTCACCGACGTCGAAGGATGGAATTCTCAACTGTCCCTTATGACGGGCATGGAGGCCGCGAAAATCATGCTCGAGGGGAACATTGGGATCCTTCGTACGCTGCCACCTGCGCGTGCTAAAGACGTGGATCGGTTACGTGCGGTGGCGACCGGCCTTGGCCTGATGTGGAATGACGACGACGATTACCCAGCCTTCATCAGGTCCATTAACTCGCGAGAACCCGCAGCTCTCGCTTTCATGCACGAAGCTGTGACCCTGTTTAGGGGAGCGGGATACGTGGCACTACCCGCTGAGGGTAAGGAAGAAGCTGCGTTGTTCCATAACGCCATTGCTGCGCCCTACGCGCATGCCACAGCGCCACTGCGGCGACTTGTGGATCGGTTCGTGCTTGAGTTGTGCCGGTGCCTCATAGCCGGCGAGGAGATCGCCCAATGGGTGCTCGACGCGCTACTCGAGTTACCCAAGGCGATGGGTAACGGAACGCGAATTGCGAACACCCTAGAAAATCGTGCGATTGAGGCCGTTGAAGCGCTTACCTTGCAGGGTAGGGAAGGGGAAGAGTTTACTGGCGTCGTCGTT
>JAAYGH010000008.1 GCA_012727825.1 Trueperella sp. | reverse complement strand
GTGACTACCCGGCTAGCCACTTACCCTGCTGCCCGACGCACCTACCCTGCTGCCCGACGCACCCAATTGCACAAGACGTACCTAAAACACGGGCCTTTTATCACGAAGGTACGTCGGGTAGTTCTTTGCTCAGGTATCGGGTCGCACTTTGCTCTAATATCTTGACGTGAAAATATGTGCGCCGCGTTATAGTGTTTGTCTAGCGACACCAACCATGCTCCGAAATTTTCAAAGGGGAAAGAATGTCAGACTACAAGCTCGTTTTCCACATCAATGAAAATGATCGCTGGCCCTTTACGCTCCGCTCGGTACGAAACTTCGTTCGTGCAGATCATGGCAACAAAGCGGTCGTTGTTGCCAATGGTGGAGCAGTGCGCTCCTTCTCCCAGCTCGAGGCCGATCCGAATCGGATGGCGCGCATCCGTGGTCTTGAGGCGGAGGGCGTCGATTTCGTCGTGTGCGAGGTCGCGCTCGGCGAGCGTCAGGTCAAGGTCGAACTGATCCCCGACTACGTACGTGTGGTCGGTGCTGGCATCGTGGAGATTGCCGCGCTTCAGGCGGAAGGGTATGGCTACGTCAAGGCATAGCCACGTTCCGGACGTTAATATGTAAAGGCACGGTTTACTCCTTTTTAGACTAAGATTTACTCTGACAGCTAGATTTCCTAAAAGGAGGAACCATGTCACTAGTCAACCTCAAGGCAAACATTGAGGCATTCAAGGACTGGCAAGAAAAACTCTACATCCACCTGCACAAGACCCCCGAGCTCTCGATGCAAGAAACTGAGACGCTCAAGAGGATTACCGAGGAACTGACCACCATTGGTTACGAAACGGTTCAAGTCGGTGGCGGCGTGGTCGGCGTTCTTGAAAACGGCGATGGCCCGAAGGTTCTCTTCCGCGCAGATTTTGACGGACTCCCGGTCAAGGAAGACACGGGCAGTGAATACGCTTCAACGGTGAGGCAAGTAGACCGCGACGGTGTCGAGCAGGACGTCATGCACGCCTGTGGTCACGACATGCACGTGGCAACCGCCCTCGGCGCAGCCAAGATTCTCGCGGATAATAAGGATTCCTGGTCGGGAACCTACCTCGCGCTTTTCCAGCCGGGTGAAGAAACCGCCGAAGGTGCACAGGCCATGGTCGACGACGGAATCGTCGACAAGATTCCGAAGCCCGACATCGCTCTTGGTCAGCACGTTTTGACAGTACCTGTCGCAGGAAAAGTCGGCACCACCGCCGGCCCGGTTCTATCGACCGCCGCATCGATGAAGATCACGATTCACGGCAAGGGATCGCACGGCTCGATGCCGCACCTTGGCATCGATCCTGTTGTCATCGCATCATCTGTTGTGATGCGCTTGCAGTCGATCGTTGCTCGCGAGATCTCACCGTTCGACTTCGGAGTTGTCACCGTTGGTGCATTCCAGTCTGGTTCGAAGGCCAACATCATCCCGGCATCCGCTGAGCTGCTGCTCAACATCCGTGCATATGAAGATGACGTCCGCGAAAAGATGATTGCCTCAATCAAGCGCATCACCATTGGAGAGTGCGAAGCCGCTGGCACCGAGAAGGAGCCCGAGTTCGAGCTCTTCGACCGTTTCCCGTCGACGATCAATGACGAGGAAGCAAATACCAAGGTCACCGAATCGTTGAAGAAGTACATGGGCGAGGACCGCGTCGTTCCGCTCGATCCGATCACCGCATCTGAAGATTTCTCCAACGTTCCGCGCGCCTTCGACATCCCGTACGTCTACTTTGGTCTGGGTGGCTTCCTTGAAGGCGAGCCCACCTACCCCAATCACAACCCGAAGTTCATGCCCGCACTGCAGCCCACCCTAACCACGGGTACAGAATCTGCAGCCGCGGCGGCACTCGCCTACCTTGGCAAGGAGGACTAATGTCCAAACAAACCACGCAGGACACCGAATTCAAGGGCACTGATAAGCTGCTCCTTGGTTTTGTCCTTGCCGTTGTCACATACTGGCTCTTCGCCGGTACAATCGGCAACCTTGTATCCACAATCGTCGCTGATATTGGTACAGAGAATATTACCGAATCCGTCATGTCGCTCGCGGCACCAATTGCAGGCCTTTTCTCGGGTCTGTTTATTGTTGTTCTTGGTGGCATGGCGGACCGCGTTGGTCGCGTCAAGATCGCCATGATCGGCCTCG
>JAAYGH010000040.1 GCA_012727825.1 Trueperella sp. | reverse complement strand
TCGACGAGGTCGGATTTACTGGATCTGCCGCCGATGAGGTCGTGCAAGGTATCGCGATGCACGTGGATGGCCTGTTCGATCCGCGCGACGACGATCAGGGCACCGGAAAAAATTCTGCGTGCATACCGTATCTGAGGTTCGATCGGACGCCCGGGCCGGTGGCCGCGTCGATTTCGGACTGCGACAACATCGATCGCTTCAGTGCCTACCGGATCGCTGACACGCTCAATTACGTGCGATTCATGGAGAAATCAACGGACGAACAACGCGAATTTATTGAGGGCTACCTCCACAATCTGCGGGGTTTGTACGACTACGAGTGTTCGTCCGATAGCGCCCACGACATGTGGATCGACCGTCTGGATTTTCAGCAGGAATACTTTGTGCGCCTGCTTGGAGAGATTTCTTAGCAGGCCGGTCGAGAGCAATAGTTATGCCCCGCTCCCCCGCCGGGTCGGGCAACTGACGGCAACTCAACCATAAACCACCCAAGCTTGCGAGAATAAGCCTAAGACAGTGACGTCTATTGAAAGGCTAGCAATGGCAGATACAAATTTCCCTTGGATGGATGAGACATTAGCTCCCAAGGAGCGGGCAGTAAAGCTCGTGGAAGCAATGACACTCGAGCAGAAGATTGCTCAAATGCACGGCGGAATGAAATCGATCGACATCTATGCGGTCACGAATAACATCCAGTCTGAAGAGGACATGGAACAACTCGCAGCCCAAATTAACGTGGAACGCCATGTCAAAGGTAATGACGAACTCGGCATTCCCCGGTTCCGCATCACAAATGGCCCGGTCGGCGTGGGAATGGGTGACGGCAACGAAGCCCCGCATGCAACCGCTTTGCCTATGACGATCGGCGTCGCCGCCTCGTTCGATAAGGAACTGGCCTACGAGTACGGCGACATCATCGGCCAAGAAACCGCCGACGCTGGTCAACACGTGCTCGAGGGTCCGGCCGTCAACCTCCACCGCACCGTCACCGCAGGTCGTAACTTCGAATACTTCTCGGAAGATCCCTACCTGTCCGGTGCAATGGGCGTGGAGATTACACACGCGATTCAAGAACACGACATCATCGCGATGGGCAAGCACTACGCCGTCAACGACCAGGAGCACGATCGCTTCCGCACGAACGTCGAACTCGACGAACAGACGTTGCGCGAAATGTACCTGCTCCCGTTCGAGATGCTCGTCAAGGACGGCGATATTGCATCGCTCATGTCGGCTTACAACCGCGTTCGAGGCGATTACGCCACCGAAAACCGATACCTGCTCAACGACGTTCTGCGCGGTGACTGGGGCTTCGAAGGCTATGTCCAGTCAGACTTCTGGTCCACGCGATCGTGTGCAGCCTCGCTGAATGCGGGCCTCGACCACGAGATGCCTGACGCAAAGTGGTTCAACGAGGACCTCCTCAAGGCAGCCCTCCAGGACACGTCGACGGAAATCGAACTCATCGACCGCGCGCTGGTGCGCCGCTTCACGCAAATGTTCCGCTTCAACCAGTTCGGCAAGGAATACAACCCCGTTGACATCGACGGCAAGAAGCACGGCAAGATCGCTCGCAATCTCGGCGCGCGGATGGCTGTCCTGCTGAAGAACGATGCCGACTTGCTACCCCTGTCACCTGATCAGGGCAAGATGCTCATCGTTGGTCAATCCAAGTTCGCTGAGTTCGCCACTCAAGGCGGAGGCGGCTCATCGAAGGTGAAGCCGATTTACACGGTTGATCCCGAACCTGGCATGAAGAACGTCATCGCGGAACTCGGCGGCGACTCCGATGTCAGTTCGTTCATTGTGGCAAATGATTTGTCGAACCTCGACGAAGCGGTTGCTGCAGCGAAAGATGCGGATATCGTCGTCGTCATGGCGGGTCTCATCGCAACAGAGGGCGCCGATTCGCCCACGATGCTCATGCCTAACGACCAGAACACAATGGTCGCCGAACTGCTGGGTGCGAATGATAAGACCGTCGTCGTGCTCAAGTCGTCGGCACCGATGGTCATGCCGTGGTTGGCAGATGCTTCGACGGTGCTCGAGGTCTGGAACCAGGGCGTCGAGGACGGGCACGTGGTGGCGGATTTGCTGTTCGGCAAGGTCAATCCGTCGGGCAAGGTGCCCACCACGTACCCGAAGCGCGAGGAGGACTGGATCGGCCACGACCACCCCGAGCGTTACCCCGGAACGAACGAGGGTGAGGGCTACGATACGATGCACTACTCCGAAGGCTTGGAGATGGGCTACCGCTGGTTCCAGGCCAACGACGTCGAACCGCAATTCGCGTTCGGATACGGCCTGTCGTACACGGACTTTGAGCTGGCGGATGTTGCCATCGAGGGTTCGGCAGACGGCGTCAAGGTAAGCGCGACGGTGCGCAATGTCGGTGAGGTAGATGGCACCGAAACAGTCCAGGTGTACCTGGGTGTGCCATCGAAGGGCCAACCGCCGAAGCGCCTCGTGGCGTTCGAGAAGGTTGCCGTACCAGCCGGCGGTGAAGCACAAGTCTCGATCGAGGTTGATGCTGCGGCATCGCACCACCCGCTTGGCGTGTGGGATGTTGTCGAGCACGACTTCATCGTTCCAAGCGGTGAATTCACGGTGTACGTGGGAACGTCCTCGGAGGACAACACAAACGTCTACACCTTCACGGTGTAACTTGGGCGCTCACGCGAGGGCGTAAATCGCGTGTGCACAGGGCGTGGCCTCAGCATTTTGCTGGGGCCACGCTTTTTGTGGTCGGTTGTGGGGATGTGCGCACGGATTAAGGCAAAAGTTATCAACAGGGGGCTTTCTGTCGAATTTTCGGGGAGGCCTGTGGATTGGGAAAAATCCGGGAGGACAGCTGAATAAAATGGACATATCTACTCACCACAGGGGTCCGTGCTCGCACAGACCTCCCGTATCGCGCCGAAGGAGGTGCTCGCTGTGCTCGTCGAATTTCCCAACGACGCCGAGTTGGCTGCCGGGTCCGGTTCGGATTCTCTCGAACGGTCCAATTCGGCAGGTTCGCAGCAGGCCATGGAGGCACTTAACCTTCTTAACAAGGCGCTCGCAATGTTAACGGAAATCAACGTCACCGCCTTGGATAGAAAGGTGAGGCTCGATCTCTCACGGGAATTGGCGCGCGGGAAGATCCGAATGGACGCCATTCGGTCTGGCGTCTTAGCTGAGGTCGATGTGAGGAAAGATTGGGAG
>JAAYGH010000039.1 GCA_012727825.1 Trueperella sp. | reverse complement strand
GCTATGTTCCGCACGGGCGGATCTGAATACGCCATCAACGGCACGGCATGCCGCTTGCTCGACATCCAAGAGCTACTGTCGGATTCTGGCATGGGCCGGGAAATGCACGTCATCATTGGTCAGGGAAAGCTCGACGAAGTCCTGACAGCATCTCCGGAAGATCGCCGCGGATTTATTGAAGAGGCCGCGGGCGTGCTCAAGCATCGCCGGCGTAAGGAAAAAGCTCTGCGCAAACTCGAATCAATGCAGGTCAACCTCACTCGTATTGAAGATCTGGCCGCCGAACTGCGCCGCCAGCTCGGCCCACTTGCACGCCAGGCAGCAACGGCGCGGCGCGCCCAAGTGATTCAAGCCGACGTGTTCGATGCCCGCGCGCGAATTTTGGCAGATGATATTGCTCAGGCGCAGGCTCGCGTCCAGGCCCAAACGGTCGACGAAAAGAAGTTTCAGGCCCAGCGAGAAGAATTGCGTGGTCGAATTTCAGCTGCACGTGCCGAGGTGGCACGCCTGCAAGACGACGCGGATGCGGCGAATCCGCAGATCGCTGCGCTCACTGAAAACTGGCAACGGCTTGGGTCTCTCGTTGAGCGATTCAACGGACTGGTCCAGCTCGCTTCCGAGCGGCAGCGCTCGCTTCTCCAGGCCTCGCCGAACGCACATCGCGGCGAGTCACCGGAGTCCATCCGCGAACGGGCGGCGCGGGCCCGCAAGGAAGAAGATGCGCTGGCGAAGGACGTGCGCGATGCCGAGGATGCACTTCGCGAGGTCATCTCCCGCCGTGAATCGGCGGAGGCGCACGAAGCCGACATCGATCAACAGCTGACAACGATTAATAGATCGATCGCCAACCGCCGTGAGACGGCGGCCCGCCTGTCTGGCAAGATTTCAACCGCCACCTCGCGAATCGAGGCACTGACCAGTGAACGCGAGCGCGTGATGGCCGCCGTCAAGGATGCGGATAGGCGTGCCTCGGAATCCACAACGCAGGTGATTGAACTCGAACAGCAGGCTGTGGCTCATTCGACTGGCGACGACTCCCTGTCCACCGCACATGAGGAAGCCGCAGGTGAACAACAGGCTGCTCGCGACGCCGTCGAGGCCGCTCGCCAAGCGCTTGTGGAGGCGCAAGCCAGCGCGGTCGAGTGGCGGACTAAGGCCGATACCCTTGAGCTGTCCCTAGCTCCCGAGGATGCCACCGCATGGTTGGTCAACGATCACAGGTCCGGCGTGACGGGTCTCGTTCGCGATGCCGTGAAGATTTCGGGCGGCTGGGAGGCCGCCGCTGAAGCTGCGCTATCCGGCGTCGCGCAAGGAGCAATTGTCTCGGGAATCGATGAGGCCGTGGATGCGCTACGTGCGGCGCGAGCCGCCGATGCCGGCCATCTTGAGCTTCTCATTGAAGGTACCGAGACCGATTTTGAGCGCGACGACGCGGCACGCTCGGCACTCGACAAGACGGAACTCGCCTCCGACCAAGCCCGCTTGGCCTCGGATGCCATTGAAGGAACGAGCGGGGCTGCGACGGCGTTGCGTTCGCTTGTGTCCGGCACGGTGCTGTGCGTGGACCTATCGGCGGCCAAGCAGCTTCTCGACGCCGGTGCACCGTCGGTTGCAACAATGGCAGGTGACGTGCTGTCCGGAGCCCACGCATGGGGAGGCGAGGCGCAAGCCGCCGCGATTTTAGCGCGTCAGGCCACGTACGACGACGCCCGTGCACAGGCGGCCACGGCGTCGGAGCGCGTCAATGAGACTGAAATTGATCTTGATAACGCTCGCATGAAGGCAGATGCTGCGGATGAGAAATTTTCGCACATTGCCGCGCAGCTCACCGCCCGCGATTCCAAACTTGCCGCCGTCACTGCCCAGCTAGGAGTGCTACGCCAATCGGTGACTGCAGCTCGGCAGGAAGTAGAGCGCAACACTGAGCGCGCTGACCGCATTGATCTCGAACTTGCGACGAGGCGAGGCGAACTCGAATCCCTCGCAGAGCAACAGGAACAGCTCGACTCGGGACCCGAAGACTTTGCCACGAAGTCGGCCGTACTGACGCGTGAACGCGAAGTGGCACACAAGGGGACCGTCGGGGCACGGTCGGATGAAACTGAAGCGCGCCTCAAGCTGCGCACACGTGAGGAGCGGCTCCGGGCGTCGTCGGGACGATCGGCTGCACTCGAGAACCAAGCCGTGGCAGTGGAAGCGCGTGTTGCCCAAGAACAGCGCCAAGCGGCACGCCGGGCCGAGGCCGCGCTCCTCGCGGAAAGCATTTCTAATGACGCGCACGTAGCCCTCGTTGCTGCTAAAAAAATGCTCGCCGCCGTAACAGTCGAGCGTGAAGTGGCAGAGGCACAACGCTCGACCCGAGAAACCGAACTAACTGCCGGGCGTCGACATTATGAACGACTACAGTCCGACGAACGCGATCTCGACGATCTAGCTCACCGACAGGAACTCGCGCTCGCTGAGCAGCGGCTTCGCTACGACCAGCTCGCGGCGCGCGCGATTGACGATCTCGGCATGAGCGCCGAGGTGCTCGTGAACGAATTTGGGCCGCACCTTTTGATCAGCCAGAACGTGGTTGATGGCGACGATCCGAAGCCAGACATCCCGTTTGTGCGGCAGGAGCAGGAGAAGCGACTGGCGAAGGCCGAGCGAGATCTCACGCGCCTTGGCAGGATTAACCCCCTCGCACTGGAGGAACACTCCGCACTCGAGGAGCGCCAACGTTACCTGACTGAGCAACTGGAGGATTTGCGCCGTTCACGCTCGGACCTGCTCGGCATAGTGAGGGACATCGATGAGCGCGTCGAAGCGGTCATGACGAGTGCACTCACCGACGTGGCGCGCGAATTCGAGAGTACTTTCGCGCACCTGTTCCCGGGTGGCAAGGGAAATCTCGTGCTGACCAATCCCGACGACGTGTTAACTACGGGTATCGACATCGAAGCCCGCCCGCCGGGCAAACGCATTAAACGGCTGTCCCTGCTATCGGGTGGCGAAAGATCTCTCACTGCAGTGGCGTTCCTCGTTGCGATTTTCAAGGCCCGACCCTCGCCGTTCTACGTGATGGACGAAGTCGAAGCCGCGCTCGATGATACGAACCTGTCCCGTTTACTCGGCCTGTTTGAGGAGTTACAGGACAGTTCGCAACTCCTCATCATCACGCACCAAAAACGCACGATGGAAATAGCTGATGCGCTGTACGGCGTGGCCATGCGCGAAGACGGAGTGACCACGGTGATCTCCCAGCGGGTCAAAGATTTAGTCACGTAGGGTGCCGTTTTACGCGCAGAGATCGGCGATAGGCCTAGTTCGAGTCCCAACTGTGACCAAGACTCGGAGTGCCACACGTGATTTTTATGCGATATTCCGTTAGACATGAAGTGTGATCTCTACAGTCCTTCTCGTTGTCGCCATGGGTGTTGCCGTTGGCGGTGGCGTTCGCCTGTTTAAAACACACGAGTCCGGAGCGGCGAAAGGCCGCGAGTGGGTAGAAGAATCCGTCGATGCCTGGCGGTCGAAGGAGCTCGATCGCAATCAGTTTGAGGTTCGCCATGAAGACCTTGAACTTGACGATCTCTTTTCGACGTTCGACCACGACGATCGCGACCCCTACTATTCGCCCGAGGACATCGAGGAACGCCTCACCCAGGTCACCGGATCGAGCGTACCGAAGCGGATCGTGGACTCCACGGAACTCGTTGCACTTCGCGCAATGGAGGCGGCGAAGAAGGCCAGAGCCAAACGGGAGGCCGAAGCTGCTGAGAAGGCCGATGGTTCGCCGTCCGCGACCGACATGGCTGCAGCCAACGTGCTGGCCGCTAAAGACCTCCTTGTGCACGGTACGAAAGTCGCTGGTCGCGGTTTGAAGAAGGCAGGCCGCGGTGCCGTGAACGCTGGCAAGTCCGTGGCCGGGGCGGTTCGGGCAAAGAGAGCCGGTCAACTCAACAAGGCAGCGCCCGTCGAGGATGGCACGCCAGTATCGAAGCGCCCACCGGCGAAGACGCCAGATTTTGAAAAGGACGTTTTACCTCCTCAAGCCAAGCCACAGCCAAAAAAGTGGCCGTCCACCGCACCCAAATTGGCCAAAGGTGATGGCTCGGATCAACGAGAGTCTGCCTAACAACACTGGTCACTGCCCAAACAGCTGACCTGACCAACATGTGTCAAGAGCAAAACTGCACCAAACGAGCCCTGTAATCCCCGCCGCATAGCCGTGGTAGGACTTGGGTCACACAGTTGAGGGGTGAACTACTTCCTAAAGTAGACCTCGGACGTCGAATTATTGCGCCTCACGTATCGATCCGTTGCGTCCTCAATGATCATTCGGGACGCTTCGGCGTTCAATATTCGAAGGAGGCCCGCAATGGCAGGCTTTATTCTCGCTTTACTCGTGACAATCGGCGTCGCATATCTTATTTTCAAGAGGTACAACCCCCAAACTGTTTTGCTCTTTGCGGGAATCATCATGCTGAGTTTGGCGATTGTTCTCCCAGATAGTGGTGTAGCGCGGCCGGAAGATTGGCCAAATACCGGCAACGTGCTCCTCGATGTGTTCGACCACGTGCGCTATTTATTCGCGACCACCGGCGCTCAGCTCGGTCTGATCATCATGGCCGTCGGCGGATTCTCGCTGACGATGGAAAAGATTGGTGCGTCAGAAGTCCTTGTTCGATATGCCGTGAAGCCGCTGTCGAAAATTAACAAGCCATACCTCGTGTTGGCCTCGACCTACATCCTGGCTCAGTGCCTGTGCCTGATCATTCCGTCCGCTGCTGGCCTTGCAATGTTGCTCATGGTGACGGTGTACCCGTTGTTGCGCGGCATGGGAATCTCCCGACTCTCAGCGGCTGCCGTGATCGCGACGGGCTCGTGTTTAGATCTGGGGCCGGCGTCGTCGAATGCAAACATCGCTGCCAGCGTGTCGAACATGACAGTTCAAGAATACTTTGTTCAGTATCAATTGCCTGTCGCCGTCGTCGTGATGGCGGTTGTGTTCACGATGCATTACTTTACTCAACGGTATTTTGACAAGAAGGCCGGTACGACGCCCGACAAGGCAGATTGGGACGACATCCGCCGTGAACGTGCAGGGGAGATTACCGACGCTTCACGCTCCGGTACACCGACTCAGCAAGTGACCCCCGAATCACGAGACGGACACCAGATCGTCACAGAGGCTGAAGAAAATGCCGAGGAGGAGAAGAGGAAGAAGGATCTCGCCCCGAGTTGGTACGCATTGATACCGTTCACACCCCTGGTGCTACTCATCATCTTCTCGCCATTCGTGATCGACACGATCAAGCTCCCCGTCGCAACGGCAATGATCGTATCTGCGATGGTTGGAGTTATTGCTGAAATGATCAGATACCGCTCGTTCCACAAGGCGGGCGACGTCTTCAAGGTGTTTTTCGAGGGAATGGGACGCCAGTTCACGAATATTGTGAGCCTGATTATCGCGGCACAGATGTTCGCAGCCGGGCTGACTCAACTCGGATTCATTCAGACAATCATCGACTCTGCTCAAGATGCGAATTTCGGCGCCATTCCGATCACAGTCATCCTCACGCTCATCATCTTGTTAGCCGCCGTCGTGACGGGATCCGGTAATGCTCCGTGGTTCGCGTTCTCAGACCTTGTGCCCGATGTTGCACAATCAGCGGGTGTCCAGCCCGTATTCATGGCGCAACCGATGGAGCTCGCCTCCGGTATTGGCCGTTCCATG
>JAAYGH010000038.1 GCA_012727825.1 Trueperella sp. | reverse complement strand
GTCATCTACGACGCGATCGATGATGTCGAAGCAGCTCTAAAGGGACGCCTCAAGCCGATTTACGAGGAAATCGACGTCGGTACTGCAGAGATCCGTCAGGTGTTCCGCTCGGGCAGGTTCGGCAACATTGCCGGCTCGATCGTCCGCAAGGGAACTATCAATCGCGGTCACAAGGCGCGCCTCGTGCGCGACGGCGTGGTCGTGGCAGCGAATCTCGAGGTCGAATCGCTACGCCGTGAGAAGGACGACGTCTCGGTTGTTCGTGAAGGCTTCGAGTGTGGAATCATGCTCGGGTTCAACGACATTCAAGAGGGCGACGTCATTGAGACCTGGGAAATGCGCGAAAAGGCTCGCGACTAATCCAGATGCAACCGCGATGAGATCAACGATCTCGGGTTGAGCTTGCTCAATCAGTGAAGGCGCCACCCAAGGGTGGCGCCTTCACTATGCGCGGTGTGTGCGATGTCAATCGCCGAAAGCGTAGGAGTCTCAAGAAATGAGTGGCTCACCGTGCGCTCGAGTAGGATGGGACGAGTTAAATCCGATGTGAGGAGAACCATGGCCAATACCCGCGTAGAAAGAGTCGCGGATCAGATTAAGCAGATCGTCGCGCGTCTGATTCACAACAAGCTGAAGGATCCGCGCCTTGGCATGGTGACGGTGACGGACGTTCGCGTGACCGGCGACCTCCAGCACGCCTCCGTGTTTTACACGGTGTTGGGTTCGGAAGAAGAACGGGTCCAGTCGGGCAAAGCGCTTGAATCAGCGACCGGCATGATCCGCTCCTCGGTAGGAAAACAGCTTGGTCTTCGCCTCACGCCATCGATCGAATTCATCCCTGACGCACTGCCTGACACGGCAAAGACGCTTGAAGATCTTCTTGCGGTCGCCCGAGCGCGCGACGAGGAGATTCGGCGTCGGGCCGAGGGCGCGACGCCGGTCGGCGAAGCCGATCCGTATCGCAAGCCAAAGGGCGAGGATGCGGCCACGGCCGCCGTCGCCGAGGACGCGGAGGTTCAAGACGAAGCCGATGAGCCCGAGACGGGCGAGTCGGAATCGACCGTGTAGTGAGCAAAGGCCGCGAACGCAATCGCCAGCGGGCGATTGCCCGCAACCAACGAGTCAAGCCGTGGGGTGAACTGCCCCGCGGCTACTCGCCGTCCGAAGGAGTGTTCCTGATCGACAAGGATCAGGGAGTAACCAGCCACGACGTGGTGGGCGCGATACGCCGCCTCGGCGCTACCCGACAAGTCGGCCACGCGGGAACCTTAGACCCGATGGCAACGGGCTTGCTCATTATCGCAACGGGGCGCACGACCAAACTTATCCAGTACCTGGTTGGCGCGGAGAAGACATACACCGCGCGCATCTGCCTTGGAGTGGGGTCTGATTCCGACGACGCCGACGGGTCGCTTTACGCTGCGGCCACGCCAGTTGTGGACGAGGCGCGTATCGACGCAGTCCTCGCGGATCTGAGGGGCGACATCATGCAGGTGCCCGCGACTGTCTCGGCGATCAAAGTTGACGGCCAGCGTGCGCACGATCTTGCCCGTGCCGGTCATGACGTGGAACTTGATGCCCGCCCGATCCACATTCACCGATTTGAGCGCATATCGGATCTCACCGATGGGAACGTGACGCTCGCCGATGTGCAGGTACCAACGGTTGAGTTCGACGTCGTGGTTACCACCTCAGCAGGAACGTACGTTCGGGCGCTGGCCCGTGATTTAGGTGTGGCGCTCGGCTCCGCAGCGCACCTCACCGAATTACGCCGCACCCACATCGGACCGTGGAATGTGGCAGATGCCGTGCGTGTGAGCGATCTGCGTGACGTCATCGAAGAAGGCAAAATTCTTCCATCAGCCCAGATGGACGAGGTGTGCCGAGCCATTTTTCCAGTCATCGCCGTCGATGACGCCGACGAGTCCGCACTGACGAGCGGAATGTTTATCGACAGGCGCGAACCGATTTCGCGTGGTGCACGTACGGAGGCATGGCCCGCGGCGGCTTTCAACGCGGACCGGCCGGTTGCTCTCGTCTCGCCGCGCGCTGGCATGCTCAAGCCAGATCTTCAGCTTGCCCCGCAACCGCGAGGTTAACGAGAGGCAACAACTCGCGTTCAGATGTCCAACTACGGTATGACATCGCCCCAAAATGGAGCCATTACCTCACTAGCAGGGGAGAAAAGCCGCGAGAGTTCCGTGTGGTGGGCCTGCCATGGTGCGATAATTCAGGCATGGACCTTCCAATAATTATTTTGATCATTCTCGCAGTCGTGATAGTCGCCCTTGTCGGCTGGGTGATTGCCACGTACAACAGCTTCGTGCGCCTGCGTGAAAACGTTCGCAATGCCATGGGGCAAATTGCCACCCAGGTCGAATCCCGCTGGGATGCACTGACCTCGGTCATTGCGGCAGCTAAGCAGTACGCGCAGCATGAGGCTGAAACCCTTTTGAACGTCACCCAAAGTCGTTCGCCACTTCGCTCTGATTCGACCCCGGCGGACGTGGCACATGACGACCAAGCGTTTGCTGGAGCGCTCGCACGCTTTAACGCATTGGCGGAAAACTACCCGCAGTTGCGCGCGTCTGAGACCTACAGCCAGGCGATGGATGCCGTGACGACATTTGAGGACAACGTCCGCTTCTCACGCATGTTCTACAACGATTCAGTGACCAAACTCAACCGCTACCGCAGCCAGTTCCCATCGATGATCGTTGGTGCACTGTTCGGTTTCGCCCCCGAACCGTACTTTGAGAACACGAGCACGAAGAGTGAGATGCCGGGCTGGTGATGAAGAAGATCTGGGCTGCGTTTCTTGCAGCGTTCCTCGTCGTCTTTCTCGCGCCCTCCGCGGGCGCGTCGACGATCCACAGCATAGAAATCGTTGCCGAGGTGCAGCCTGACGGATCTGTCATTATCACGGACACCCGCACGTTTGAGGCCACAGAAGGGACTGAACACTACATCTCCATCGAGAACCTCGGAGAGTCAGATATTAGGGACTTTTCGGTGGTCCTGAACGGCCAGGCACTCACCGATGTGGGTGAATGGGACGTCGATCGCAGTCGGGAAGCTAAAGCTGGGCAGTCAGGGGTCGTGACACTCGGCAACGGGTACGAACTTGCCTTCGGCTTTGGTGAATACGGAACTCACACCGCTGTGATGACCTACACGATCACGAACTTCGTATACAACCTGGAGGATGGGGCACAGGCCGTCTACTGGGAGTTTATCCCGCGCAACATGACGCCAACAGATTCGGTAGCCATATCACTGACCAACACGATCGGCTTCCAGTTCACGCAAGACTCGTCACGAGTGTGGGGCTTCGGTTACGAGGGCAGCACCGAAATCACGCCCGGCGCCTTGACTATGACGACCGCGGAGCCCATCGATGCCAATAACTACATGACGATGCTTGCCATTTTCCCCGATGCGCCCTTCTCCTCGTCGGTGAACTTGCCAGAGACGTCGGATTCACTCGAGGAGATGGCAAAAGAAGGATCGATCTGGGAAGACGGTAGCGAACCATGGGATGAATCCGACTCGCAGTCGGTGAATGGTGGTGTCATTGCAGGTATCGTGCTGGCCATTGTCGGTGGGCTTGGCGGACTGGGGTTCATTGGCGTACGTGGGTACCAAAAGAGGGAAGCGGCCGCCCGTGCACAGGGTCTGTACAGGCAATCTGCGAAGCCGACGATCGGACGGGAGGATTACTGGCGAGAGATCCCCTTTGACGGCCCGATCGTGAACATCTTTAAGGTGAGCGGTGAGGCATTGCCAGGCCTTGCCACAGCGCTCCTCTTACAGTGGATCCGCGCGGGCGCGTTGCGGGAGGTGAGCCACGAGGCGGGCTGGATCTTCAAACGAGAAGAGTCAGCATTCGCCATCGTCCATCGGCCCGTGTTACACACGGCGGTCGAATCTACCTACTGGGATTTCATCGTGAGAGCCGCGCGCGATGACGGGATTCTTCAGCGTAAAGAGATCGAACAATTCACCCGCAAGAATACGAGTGAGGTTTCCGACTGGCAAGATGACGCTGCTCGGCATAGCGAAACGTATCTTAACTCGTATGGCTTCATGCAGAGTTTCAAGACCAAGATCCTCGGAATCTTTCCTACAACTGACAAGCGCCTGACCACCTCCGGTATGGAACTGAAGAATCGGATCGAGGGATTTAAGAATTACCTCCGAGATTTCTCACTTCTCAACGAGCGGGGAGCCTCGAACGTTATGCTGTGGGACCAGTACATGATTTGGGCTGGCTACCTTGGCATCGCCGAGGAGGTGTCGGCGCAGTTTAACATCGTTGACCCGTCCTACTATCAGAGCACCTCCCTCACGGATTCCGCCATCATCACCGGCTACTACTTCTCCACAAGCATGCAGCGCACCTATTCTTCGGCAACTAGCTCCTCCGGTGGTTCAGGGGGTATGTCATCGATCGGTGGCGGCGGCGGATCCTTCGGTGGCGGCGGTGGCGGCGGAGGTATTCGCTGACCGGTTTATCTGCCTGATCGGTTAAGATATCCGCATGAGTGAAAAATGCGGATGCGGCGGCCACGGTCGCGGGCACAAAGGATCTGGACACCACGGCGGACACGGG
>JAAYGH010000037.1 GCA_012727825.1 Trueperella sp. | reverse complement strand
CGCCAGCGACGGGGGAAGGAACTTCGGTATCAACCTTGTCGGTTGATACTTCGAGAATGGGTTCGTCGACCTCGATGGTGTCGCCGACTTCCTTCAACCACGTCGTAACCGTGCCCTCGTCAACGGATTCGCCCAGTGCGGGCATCTTAATTGGTTCAGACATTACTCGCTGTCTCCTTAATTGTTATGAAGTGGTTTGCCCGCGAGAGCGAGGATCGCTTCGCCAACGGCTTCGTTTTGAGTGGGGTGTGCGTGGACTAGAGCAGCGAAGTCTTCCGGCATCGCCTCCCATGCGACCATCAGCATACCCTCGCCAACCTGTTCGCCCATACGGGTACCAATGGCGTGGAAACCGACGATCGGGCCGTCCTTCTCGCGAACGAGTTTGACGAAGCCCTGGGCGCCAAGCATCTGGGATTTGCCGTTACCAGCAAGGTTGAACATTGATGTCTCGACGTTCTCCTTGCCGAACTGCTCTTCGGCTTTTTGCTGGCTGAGACCAACGGACGCAATTTCCGGATCGGAGAAAGTGACCTTCGGGATAAGATCCTCGATGATCGGCTTCGGATTCATGCCGGCAATCTCTTCTGCCACGAATTCACCCTGAAGGTAGCCGCGGTGTGCGAGCTGGACCCCTGGGACGATGTCACCAACAGCGTAGATATTGCCAACACCGGTGTGCAGACGTTCATCGGTAATCACGAACTCGCGATCGACCTTGATGCCCTGCTCCTCGAAACCAAGGTTCGCCGTAGCGGCGCCGCGGCCAATAGCAATGAGGAGATACTCGGCGTCGTACTGCTTGCCGTCCTGAGTAAAGACGCGCACGCCGTTCGCATCTTCCTCGACGCGATCGAACATCGTGTTCGTCTTGAACGTGATCTTGCGACGGCGGAACTGACGCTCGAGCATCTTAGACACGTCGAGGTCTTCGTTCGGGACGAGGTTCTTCAGGCCTTCAATAAGGGTGACCTCTGCGCCGAGTGACTTCCACGCCGACGCAAACTCACAGCCAATGACACCGCCACCGAGGACGATAACGGAGCCTGGCACCTTGTCCATCTTCAGTGCTTTTTCAGACGTGATAACGCGATCGGTGATCGTCTGGCCGATCGTCTTTGAGTACGAACCAGTAGCCAGAACAATATTCTTGCCCTTCACTCGCTGGCCGTTCACCTCGATCGTGTCCTTTGCGACGAGGCGACCGTAGCCTTCAATCACATCAATCTTGCGTGATGCAATGAGGCCTGTGAGCCCCTTGTGCATCTGGTTAACAACGCCGTCCTTGTAGCTGTTGAGCGCGTTCATATCGACGCCCTCGAACGTGCCGAGAATGCCAACCTTTTCAGAATTGCGCATCTCGTCAGCGACTTCAGCCGCGTGCAGGATTGCCTTTGTTGGGATACAGCCACGATGCAAACACGTGCCGCCCAATTTATCGCCCTCAATGAGCGCTACCTTCATACCGATCTGTGCTGAGCGAAGTGCCGCGGCGTATCCGCCGGAGCCCGCACCAAGAACGACTACATCGTACTCCTGTGATTCAGTCACTTACCTCTCCCTCGAGATTGTGATGTGCTGGATGGTCCAAACTCATACAAAGCTTAGTATTCCATTTTGACGCCCAAATTTCTCGATGGTCTGCCAAGTCTTCCACAGGCTGAACGGGCGCCTATTAACGGGATAGAATCACAAGATGGCATTATTTTCCCGGAAGAACAAAGGCGGTCCGCTGTCGCAGCGACGTGCGCGAAAAGACACGCTGGCCCATTTGAAAGAATTCGCAGCCACACGAGAGGGCGTGGCAGCTTACTACGAGGCTGAGACTCCGCGCGATCCGAGTGCTATCGTGCTCATCGCGCTCGACGGCGAGTGGACGAGGCGCAAAATCCCCAGCTTCTCCGACGCGAGAACCGCGGCAGAAGAGCTGGGGATTTCGTTATTTGATGTCGCAGCAACCGGATATCCGCGATCTATGCGCGAATGGTCAATGAAGAACCCCGATTCGCAGTCACGTTAGAGGTTGCCCGCGCAGTGGTTTAGGCATCCGCTTCGAGAGAGCCGAGTATCGTGCGTAGCATGACGCCGGTTGCTCCCTTGGGCGTTGCGCCATACGGCTTGGAACGGTTGAACGAGGGGCCTGCGATATCGAGGTGGGCCCAGTTTGGCGCGTCCACGAATTCCTTGAGGAATAGGCCGGCTGTGAGCATGCCACCGAAGCGGCTGCCCGCGTTCTGAAGATCGGCGATGTCGGAATCCAGCGATTCGCGCAGGTGTTCTGGCAACGGCATATGCCAAGCCTGTTCACCAACGCTGGTGGCGATCTCAGCGATTGTTGCCGCGTAGGAGTCGGTACCCATAACGCCCGTGGTGCGCTCGCCAAGAGCGACCATCTGAGCGCCGGTCAGCGTGGCGATGTCGATGATCGTATGCGACTTTTCCTCGCTCGCCATGAGCAGGCCGTCCGCCAAGACGAGGCGTCCTTCGGCGTCGGTGTTGTTAATTTCAACTGACGTGCCATTGCGGTAGACGATGACGTCATCGGGGTGCCCGGCTGTGCCGGATACCATGTTTTCTGCCAGGCAGAGCCAGCCGACGATCTTCTTTTTCGTTCCAAGGCGAGCCGCGACGATCAGGGTGTTGAGGACCGTGGCTGCGCCGGCCATGTCTGTTTTCATTTCCGTCATGGCCGTGGCCGGCTTGAGAGAGTAACCGCCGGTGTCGAACGTGATGCCCTTACCAACGAGCGCGGTAGTCTCACCGTCAATTCCCTCTGGACTCCACTCAATGCGCACGAGGCGCGAGGCATTAGCTGATCCGCGGCCCACATGGAGGAGGCCGGCAGCGCCGATCTCCTCGAGCTCGTCCTCGCGGTACACCTTGACGGTGAGTCCCGCTGCGCTAGCCTCGTCTTCAGCGATCTGGGCGAACGTTTCCGGGACGAGATCGTTTGGTGCAAGATTGACCAAATCGCGGGTGCGATTGATCTGCTCGGCGATGACCTGGCCGCGAGTGACTGCGGCGTCGTCGTCGGTTGAGATGACGAGCGCACCGAGTGGAGCCTTCTTTGGCTCCTTGTATTCATTAAAAACGTAGGCGCCAGTCAGCGCACCCTCGACCGCCTCGGCAACCTCGTTGACCTCAGTTGCAACGACGAGTTCATCGACACCGGCAGCTATTCGAGCAAGATCACCAAACGCGTCGCGCGTCGTCGTCTTCTCATCGCACAGAACAACGAACACGATGAACGACGGGTCTGCGGGGTTCACCAGGCGAACGACGCCGGTCTTGGGCGCATCGAGCGTCTCCAGCGCGGAGCGGATGCTGGCGACGACATCCGCATCATCAATCAGGGTGTCAACAGTAAAAGACTCGTCCGTTTTCGTTGCAAATACAGCGAGGTGACGGCCGAGGCCTTGAGTAAATTTCTGGGAAATAATATGGGTCATGGGGTAAGTATAGAGG
>JAAYGH010000036.1 GCA_012727825.1 Trueperella sp. | reverse complement strand
GGTCATGACTAGTGCATGGCTTATTGATATGGACGGTGTGTTGGTTCACGAGGGTATTGCCCTCGACGGAGCGAAAGAGTTCCTGAACCGGCTTGAGGAAAAAGAGATCCCGCACCTAATTTTGACGAATAATTCAATCTTTACCACGCGGGACCTGTCGGCCCGCTTGGCGTCGTCGGGCTTGAATGTCCCAGCAGAACGCATTTGGACATCCGCGCTGGCTACGGCGAAGTTCCTTGCGAGCCAGACGGATAACAAGCGCGCCTATGTGCTTGGCGAGGCTGGTATGACGACCGCTCTGTACGAAGAGGGCTTCATCATGTCTGCTGACCGTCCAGAATTTGTGGTCCTCGGCGAAACGCGAACATACTCCTTTGAGGCGATCACCAAGGCGATCCGCCTCATCCAAGGAGGGGCGCGATTCATTGCGACGAACCCAGATGCCACTGGCCCGTCAGCACAGGGCGACATTCCTGCCACGGGTGCAGTTGCTGCGATGATTGAGAAGGCCACCGGCCGTAGCCCGTTCTTTGTGGGCAAGCCAAATCCGGTGATGCTCCGCAACGGGCTCAACAAGATCGGCGCGCATTCTGAGGAGACCTCGATCGTGGGTGACCGTATGGACACTGATATTCAGGCCGGCGTGGAAACTGGGCTGACCACCCACCTCGTACTGACGGGATCCACCAAGGAAGCGGAAATTGGCAACTTCCCGTATCGTCCAGATTTCGTGCATCCGTCGATTGCTGAGGTTATCGAGTTCGTCTAACGATCTGGCTTTCGCCCGGATAGTGCAACAGAATGCTCTGTCCGATGGGATCGAGCGTTATTTCGCCGCCGTAGGGGAGGATCACCTGCGGGCGGGTGTGTCCGAAGGGCACGTTCTGCGCAACGAGCAGATCGTTGCGGTACAAGGAGACGTTGGATAGCAGGTAGTCGGCGTAGGCGTTGTGCCGGGCGGCTACGACCTCATCGGGTGCTGGCGCATCTCGATCTTGGACGACCGGGCGCGCAAACATGAGGCCGGCGGCGGCTTCAAGGTAACCCCGTTCACCCATGCCACGAATCCATCGGCCCACATAGTCTGCGGGCGGAAGGAGTTCTGAGGTTTCGAAGATGAGGATCGCGCCGTCAAGCTCCTCTGCAGAGGGCAAGCGGTCAGCGAAGGCCAGCTGGTCCAAGACCTCGAGGCATCCGCCCCACGTGCGGCCGCGGACGATCTGATCGCGGCCCACGAACTCCACTGGAAACGCAGGCCCGCGCTCGACGTCCTCAGTCAGGGATCTCGGATCGGACCAGTCCAGGCCAAAATCTTCGGAATCCCTGGTGTCCGGTAACACGTAGTCGCCGCCCCCAAAAAGTGCAGCCCGCAAGGTTAACAGGTGTTCGCTGTCCACAAGGTGGCCCTGACCAAAATGAATCTGAGTTGAACCGCCGTGATACGAACCCACCCCGTGGTGCCACAGCCAGTTGAGGATATTCGTGTTATCGGAAAAACCGAAGAATGGTTTCGGGTCAGCCTTGGCGAGCTCCGGATCTAGATGTGGAGTGACTCGGATTTGATCATCGCCACCAATGGTGGTGAAAATTGCCCGGATCTCGGGGTCTGCGAAGGCGGCATTGACGTCCGCAGCCCGCGCTTCCGGCGTCGCTCCCATCTTGCGCGTGGTCGGATATTCGACCACCTCCACGCCAAGCATGCGTTCGATTCGCTCCATGGCCTGCTCATGCATCGCCGGGAAGTATGCAGGTGCCGACCACGACGGGGAAAGCACTGCAACCTTGCTGCCG
>JAAYGH010000035.1 GCA_012727825.1 Trueperella sp. | reverse complement strand
TCCTTCTTGCGGCCCGTAATTGTCAGGAAGCCCTTTTTGTCGAGTTCGCCTAGGTCGCCGGAGTAGAACCATCCGTCGGCATCCAAGACCTCGGCGGTCGCGGCCGGATCATTTTGGTAGGCGCGGAACACCTGTGGTCCACGAATCAGCACCTCGCCGTCGTCGGCAATCTTAATGTCGGTACCTGGGAGCGGAGTGCCAACCGTACCCAACTTGATGTTGTCGAGGTGATTGACGGTTGCCGGGCCGGTGGTTTCCGTGAGGCCGTAAGCTTCGACAACGGTCAGACCGATACCGTGGAAAAAGTGGCCGATCCGCGTGCCCAGTGGGGCGCCTGCGGATACTGCATAGTTGCAATTCTCGCCAATAATATTCGTGATCTTTGACAGCACGAGTTTGTCTGCAATCTTGTACTGGAGCGAACGGATGGGTCCGCCGCCCTTCGCCGAATACTGTACGGCGACCTCGGCGGCCCAGCGGAAGATCTTGCGCTTCACGCCCGCGCCGGCCTTCGCCTCTGCTGCGTTGTAGATCTTTTCGAGCACGCGTGGAACCACGAGGAGGGTGGACGGTTTGAAGGTCTTGAGATCCGAAAGTAGGTTCTTCAGGTCCGGTGTTTGGCCCACGACGCCGCGGCCGGCGATTGCGAGGATAAAGACGACGCGCGCCATGACGTGCGCCATCGGCAGGAAGAACAGCATTCTGGTCTGCTTCGTGTCAATGATTTGGCGCATGTGCGGAATGACGTTGAGGCCCATGTCAATGAAGTTCCCGTGTGTGAGCTCCACGCCCTTGGGACGCCCCGTTGTGCCGGATGTGTAAATGACCGTGGCGAGTGTGTCGGTGTTGAGTGCCTTTCGACGGCGGTCAACCTCGGCTAGCTCCACACGCTCACCCTGTTCATACAGGGTGACGATAGCGTTCTGGTCGAGCGAGAGCACGCGACCAAGGCGATCGGTGCGCTGTGATTCAACGAGTGCCCGCTGCGCGTGCGTGTCTGTGATGACGAAGCGAATATCGGAGTTTTCGAGGATCCAGCGAACTTGGTCGGCGGCATCCGATTCGTAAATGGGAACGACGACGAGGCCCGCGCTCATGGCGGCTAGGTCGATGAGGTTCCACTCGTATGAGGTGGCACCGAAAATCGCGATGGCATCACCTTCTTCAAGGCCCTCTGCGATCATTCCGCGGGCTACCGCGTTGATGTCGTTGAGGTATTCCGTCGTGGTGACCTTCTTCCACTCACCGAGATTGACCTGACGTTCAATACAGACCTGGTCTGGCCAATTTTCCTGCCGACGGGTGATGAGCCACGGGATATTCATCCAGGGTTCAATTTTGATTGTGCGCTGCTCGGAAAAGGAGCCGTCGCGATTCTTTGTAACCATGAGTGTCCTTGTGGTAGTAGGTAACTAACCGAATAGTAGGTTACGTTACCGTAACCACGGTGCGAACTCGGATATTTTCGCGTGGAACGTCTCACACAGGCGGCATCGGTTGCGCGCTAAGCTGGAGGAATGAAAATTGCGCGTCTATCACTAAACCAAGGTCCACGCTTCGCCGTGGTGGATGACAACACCGGCAACTACATCGTTCTCGCAGATGATCCCATGTATTCGGGCATCGAGCCCACTGGCCAGGTCGTCGCCCGCGGGGATGCGAACCTCGTCTCGCCGATGATTCCCCGCTCAAAAGTGGTGGGCATTGGTGACAATTACAACACGCCGGACAACCGTCCAGACCCCGCAACTGTGCCGACAGTGTTCTTGAAACCGAACACCGCCGTCGTCGGGCCGAACGTTCCCATCACGATCCCCTCGTGGGCGGGGGACGTGCGCCATGAGCCGGAACTCGCCGTCGTCATCTCGCGCATCGCGAAGGACGTGCCTGTGGATCGGGTCGACGACGTGATTTTCGGCTACACCGTGGCTAACGACGTCACCGATGCCGCAACCCAGGCCACCGACGCCCAGTGGGCGCGTGCCAAGGGCTTTGACACGTCGTGCCCGATCGGGCCGGTCATCGTGACCGAGCTCGACACCTCGGATCTAGAGATCACCCTGTCAGTGAATGGTGAGGTGCGTGGCCGCGGCACGACGGCGGACCTTGCGCGGGGCGTCAAGCAGCTCGTTTCACTGGTGTCCCACATGTTCACACTCCTACCAGGTGACATCATCTTGACCGGCAGCCCGTTCCCCGCCGTCGAAGCAGCAGTGGGCGACGACGTCGTGTGCACTGTGGAAGGAATCGGCGACCTGCGTAACCCGGTGGTCGCTGACTCTTAGAGGCCGAACGCGGCGTCGATCTGGGCGATCGCCTGCTTGAGCACCGGGCGCGGGGTGGCGAGGATGATGCGCGCGAAGTTCTCGTAGCCCTGCCCGCACGCGGTGCCGGGTGTCAACGCCACGCCACAGTTGGTCTTGATCCATGTCGACGCCGGACCGGTGACCGCGCCGTTCTCGATTGCTTCCGTAAAATCGAGCCAACCGATGTATGTGCCTTCAATGTGCGGGGCCCATACGCCCGGCCACCTCTGGACAGCCCGTTCAAACAGGTCGCGATTACCACGCAGATAATCGAGCACTTCTGCCCGCCACTGCCCACCTTCGTTGTAGGCGGCGATCGCCGCCGCCGCTCCCACGGTGGACGTGATCGAGGCAGCCCAGCCAAGATACGGTTCGAGGCGAGCTTCGTGATCAGGGTTCGACAGCACCAACTGAGCACATTTGAGTCCCGGTATCGACCAGCCCTTTGACGCCGCCACGGCCGTCACGGTGTGTGAGGCCGCCGCCTCGTTGACCGAGGCGTAGGGAATGTGTTCGCCCTCGAGCACGAGGGGCGCGTGAATGTCGTCGGAAAAGACGTGCGCGTCCGGGAACGCAGCAACGACCTCCGACAAAGCTTCCAGCTCCGCGTGCGTGTACACCCGCCCAGCAGGGTTCGCAGGGTTGACGAGGAGCAGCATTTCGGCCCCGCGTTCAAAACCCGCGCGAATACCGTCCATATCCATTTCGTAGCGGCCATTGACGAGCAGCGATGGCACTTCAATCATCTCGCGTCCCATCTGCGGCACAAGAGACGTGAAGCCCATGTAGGCGGGAGTGGGCAACACGACCGGAGAGCCCGGCGTCGTGAGCTGGTCAATCACGACGCGCGCCGAGGAGACGACGTCGGGAACCGCGTAAACCTGCTCCGGTGCAGGCGCCCACGCTGTGTTCGCAGCCAGCCACGCCGCCGTCGCCTCTTGAAGTGCTCGTTTGGCTTCGGCGGAACGGTAACCGATGCCCGGACTTTCGGCATACTCTCGCAAGACCTGCTTGATCGGTTCCGCGATTCCCAAATCCATCTCGGCAACAAACATGCCAATATCGTCGGGGAATGCGGACCACTTGAGGGTGCCCGCGTCGCGAAGGTGGTCGATAGTGATGTCGTCAAAATTCATGTTTCCATTCTAGCGGGGTAACCTTAGGGC
>JAAYGH010000361.1 GCA_012727825.1 Trueperella sp. | reverse complement strand
GTAAGGCGCTTCGCGGGTAATATTTAAAGCATGGATAATTCACCGATCGGTGTGTTCGACTCTGGCGTCGGAGGTCTGACAGTTTCCCGCGCCATCATCGATCAGTTACCCGGTGAATCCCTTACTTATATTGGTGATACGGCGAATAATCCCTACGGGCCACGCCCTCTTGCACAGGTGCGGGAGCTTGCTCTTGACATCATGGATCAGCTGGTCGTATCCGGCGTGAAGATGCTCGTCATTGCATGTAACTCGGCTTCGGCTGCAGTATTGCATGATGCGCGCGAGCGCTACACGGTCGGCAAGGGAATTCCGGTGATCGAGGTCATTCACCCGGCGGTGCGCGGTGCCGTGCGTGCCACGTCGAATAAAAAAATCGGCATTATCGGAACGCAAGCCACGATTGACTCGGGCGCTTACGAGAATGCCTTTGCGAAGGTGTCCAACGTTGACTTGACGGCGGTGGCCGCACCGCGTTTCGTCGAATTCGTTGAGCGTGGTGTGACGACCGGGCCCGAATTGCTTTCGATCGCCGAGGACTATTTGGCGCCGATCAAGGCTGCGGGCGTGGATACGCTCGTGCTCGGCTGTACGCACTACCCGCTACTGACGGGCATCCTGTCGTACGTCATGGGCGACGACGTTGCGCTCGTGTCGTCCGCCGAAGAAACCGCGCGAGACGTTTATCGGGCGCTCACCGCCCACGATCTGCTTCGAGACCCGGAGGCAGGAGAGCCAACCTACAGTTTCTTAGCCACTGGAGATGCGCATGACTTTCAAAAGCTCGCACGCCGTTTCCTTGGTCCCGAAGTGACGGCCGTGAAACCACTCGAGGGGAGAGAGCAATGAGGCTCACTATCATCGGATGTTCTGGATCGATGTCTGGCAAGGATTCGCCAGCGTCCTCCTATCTTGTCCAGGCAGAGGGCCCCGACGATGCCGGGAACCCGCGCACGTGGACTCTCGTCTTGGATTTTGGCCCGGGCGCGATGGGGCATTTGCTCAGGTACGCAGACCCGGCTCGGATCGATGCCATGGTGCTCTCTCACCTGCACGCTGACCACTGTGTGGATCTGGTAGGTATGCAGGTATACCGCCGCTGGTATCCCGAGGGCGCACTGCCGAGGTTGCCGGTGTTTTCGCCGGACGATGGTGCGGAGCGAACTCGAGCTATATCGGGCGATGATGCCGATGAGACCTACGAGGACGAATTCGAGTTCCATTCCGTGAAACCGGGCAACACTCTCCAGGTGGGTCCAATGTTCGTCGAATTTTTTGAGGCGTACCACACGGTCGAGGCAGTCGCGATCCGCATTACTGGGCCGTCCGAGGAGAACCCGGATAGGCAGGTCGTGTTGACCTACACGGGAGATACGGACTACGTGAGCACCGTCGTCGATTCCGCTCGGAACGCCGATGTACTACTGTCCGAAGCTGCTTTCGAAGAGGGCAGGGACAAGGCGGAGGGCATTCACCTGACGGGCAAACGTGCGGGCAAGCTGGCCACCGACGCCGGCGCCAAGCGCCTGTTGCTCACGCATCTACAGCCGTGGACGAATCCTGTTCGAACTGTCGAAGACGCCGCTTCTGTCTACGAGGGCGACGTGACCGTTGTTGAGGCTGGCGAGGTCTACACGATCTGACGTTGTGGTGAGCGCGTTCGTTCCGGCTAGGGCCGAGCTGGCTTGGCTGTGGGGATTGCGTTCTGGTGTGGACGGTGCCAACCACTAGACTTGTGGCATGACTGAATTGACTCGTGAAGATGGTCGCCTCGCTGGCGAGCTACGCCCCATTAGAATTACCCGCCGCTACCTCGAGCAGGGTGAGGGCTCCGTGTATGTGGAGTTCGGCAAGACCAAGGTGCTATGCGTCGCATCGTTAACGGAAGGCGTGCCACGCTGGCGCAAGGGGAGCGGGCTCGGCTGGGTGACCGGCGAATACTCCATGCTCCCGCGCGCTACCGATTCCCGCTCACAGCGCGAGTCTGTGCGTGGCAAGGTCGGTGGGCGAACCTCCGAAATTTCGCGCCTTATCGGACGTGCGCTGCGCGCCGTCGTCGATTTCAAGGCACTTGGGGAAAATACGATTGTGCTGGACTGCGACGTGTTACAGGCCGACGGCGGAACCCGCACGGCGGCGATCACCGGCGCGTATGTGGCGCTTGCCGACGCCGTTGACTACGGCATCGGGCAGGGTTGGATCAGGC
>JAAYGH010000360.1 GCA_012727825.1 Trueperella sp. | reverse complement strand
TAGCCACAACGGCAGTCCTCGGACTCATCATTCTGATCGCCGCCGAGTTCATGGGACGATCCCTGCACTACGACACCATGTTCCTCGTCGGCATCGGATAACCCCACCAACACACGGCACTCACAAACGGGCCCCTTCTCGATCCACCAAGATCGAGAAGGGGCCCGTTTCACCGCTGGCGTTCCCACGCGCAGTCGCCAACGCCCACCGTCTAGACTTGTCGCATGACGCTAACTCCACAGGACCCCTTTATTCACCTCGAAGATATTAACGACAAGAACCATACGTGGGTAACAAAGCATTCGGACCGTACGCTCGGCGAGTTCGGTGGCCGTGATTTCAAGGCTCGCAAGGATGCGATCACCGAGATCCTCTCAGCAAAAGACAAACTCGACGTCGGCACCAAACGTGGAGAATGGATCTATAACTTCCACACCGACGGTGATCATCCGCGCGGCCTATGGCGCCGTGCAAAAGTCGAGGAATACCTCACCAAGGAACAGAGCAAGATCAGCTGGGACGTGCTTCTCGACGTTGGCAAACTTGGTAAAAAAGAAGGCGAATCGTGGGTCTTTCAGGGTGCTAGGTTGCTCTACCCCACCTACGACCGCGCGCTCGTCACACTCTCACCTGGCGGTTCAGATTCGAACGTGGTGCGCGAGTTTGATGTCGGCAAAAAGAAATTCGTCAAGAACGGCTTCAGCAAGCCCGAGTCAAAGGGCTCAATGGACTGGGTCGACCGTGACACGGTGATTATCGGTGCCGACTTCGGTGAGGGCACAATGACGGAGTCCGGCTATCCACGCACGGCACGCCTATGGAAGCGGGGCACAAAGCTCGACCATGCACCCGTCATTATCGAGGGCGACGTCAGTGACGTCGTTGCGGGCGCCAGTTACGACCAGACCCCCGGCCATGAACGCCTCATCGCCTATCGTGCCACCGATTTCCGCACGACGGTCATGTATGAATCCAGTATCGACGCCGTTCTCGCGGGCAATTCCACAGCAACTGATGGTTCGGCTACCCAACCCGATGTACGACGCGAGGTCCTTCTCCCACGCACTGCCGAGGTGGGTGTTGTCCGTGATTGGGCGCTCGCCACTCTTCGCCATGACTGGGTTCTCGATGGCGAAACGTTCACCGCCGGCTCAGTCCTCGTGCTCCCCTACAGCTCGGCACTCGACGGCCCCCGCTCAAGCGACATCCAAGTGCTGTACAAACCAACCGAGTCGACGTCCTTCCTCGATGTCACCAACACTGCCACCGGCCTGGTCATCACCATTCTCGACAACGTCAAGACCCGAATTTTCTTCGCCGCTGATCCGCACGTGGATCCCACCGCCGAGGTTAACGAATGGCAACTTGTTGAGGTGACGCCTGAAGTGGCTGAATTTGCCACCGTATCGATTGCGGCTGTCGATCCACTCGAGTCTGGGGACGTGTGGATGGTCATCTCAGATTTCCTTACCCCATCCTCTCTCTACTACGGCCCGGTCTCCCGCGAGGAACTCCGCGTGCGCAAGTTGCGGTCGGCGCCCGCTCGCTTTGACGCCGAGGGCCTAGAGATCCGCCAACTATGGGCGGAGTCGACAGACGGAACGAATGTTCCCTACTTCGTGGTCGGTCCAACCGCCGCGCTGAATGGGACGCAGCAAGCCCGAGCTCTCCTCGACGGATACGGCGGCTTCGAAGTCTCGCGTCTGCCGTCCTACATCGCCACATACGGCAAAGTCTGGCTAGAGGAAGGCGGCGTGTACGTCGTCGCCAATATTCGTGGTGGCGGAGAGTTCGGTCCCCGCTGGCACCAAGCCGCGCTGAAAGCCAATCGAAACAAGGCGTACGAAGACTTCGCAGCGGTCGCAAAGGACCTCGTCGAGCGCAATATTACGCGCGTGGACGGGCTCGCCGCGATCGGTGGATCGAACGGTGGCCTACTCATGGGCAATATGTATACCACCTACCCGGAACTCTTTGGTGCCATCGTGTGCCGCGTTCCGTTGCTCGACATGAAGCGCTATTCGCACCTGCTCGCTGGCGCCTCATGGATGGAGGAATACGGCAATCCAGACACCGATGACTGGGCGTTCATGGAGCAATACTCGGCCTACCACAACGTTGGCGATGGCCCACACCCACCGATCCTCCTGACCACCTCGACGCGCGACGACAGGGTTCATCCCGGTCACGCCCGCAAGTTCCACGCGTTGCTCGAGGAGCAAGGTTTCGAGACCTACCTATACGAGAACACCGAAGGCGGCCACGCTGGCGCTGCGGATATCGACCAGCAGGCACTCATGACGGCTCTGGTCTTCTCGTTTATTGACAAGAAGCTGGCGCAATAGTCCCGGCTGCCACCTGCGCAAACACGTAGACTAGGGGCACCTTACATTCATCGGAGGAACTATATGGACGATCGAAATCTTGACGCGCTCGCTGCTGCGTTTCTCACCCTTGGGCGCCTCCACTTGGATGCGCCAAACGAGGAGACGATCACGCAACTTGCACAGATGTACCGCGACTGGCCGCTGCCACTAGATGGCGAAACGGCCACGGGTATTGAACTGTGGGAGGCGTCATTCGATAAGGGTGAGCCAGCGCAGGCATTGCGCGACGACCTCAACGATCTATACGGGCGGACCGCGCGTGCGAAGGTACCGCCGTTCGAGTCCGTCCACCGCGGACGCGACGGCCTCGTCTTCGATGAGGAGACCCTGCAAGTGCGGCAAGAGTACAAGCAGCTCGGCTTGCAGGCACCCAACCTCCACAAGGAGCCGGACGATCACATCGGACTCGAATTCGACTTCGTCTCGCAGGGACTCGTGCGCGCACTCACGGCGCTCGAGCACGACGCGCCCAGCGACTCCGAACGCTACCTGTCGATCGTCTGGCGCTTTTACACGGACCACCTGAGGCAGTGGGCACCGGATATGTTGCGCAAGGCGCGCGACGCCGCACGGACGGACTTCTACCGTGGCGTCATGTCGCTCTCCCTTGGCGCACTTGCACAGTTGGCTGAGGATTTGGGAATCAATGACGCCGAGCGGGCGGCTTCCGAGTAACATTTGCCAGTTTTACGGGCCTGTTTCACCGATGGCCGGCGGATTGGATCTTTCCTCTACGCCGGTCATCGTTTCATTAGGACGATCCACTTGTGATTTTTGTCTGTGAGCATGCGAAAATGTCTGCATGAGTCTGACAATCGGCGTTGATATTGGTGGCACGAAGATCGCTGCGGGTCTTGTGGACGAAGATGGACACATCGTGCAGATGGTGCGAAAGCCCAGTCCGGCCCGCGATACCCCGTCCGTCATTGACACCGTTGTCAGTGTTGTCTCCACATTGCGGGACGGCCACGACATCGGAGGCATCGGTGTCGGCGCAGCCGGATTCGTGAATGCCGATAGGGATCGCGTCATTTTCGCTCCCAATCTCGCGTGGCGTGACGAGCCGCTTGGGGACAAGCTCGCTAACGCTACAGATCTGCCTGTGATTGTCGAAAACGACGCCAATGCGGCCGCTTGGGGCGAGTTCCGTTTCGGTGCCGCGCGCGGATATAACTCGGCCGCCGTCATCACGGTGGGCACAGGCATTGGTGGCGGAATCATCGTCAATGGAGAATTACTTCGTGGCGGAGCGGGCTTCGCGGGCGAAATCGGGCACATGAACATGGTCTCCGGTGGCTTGCCGTGTGGCTGTGGTCAGCGGGGATGCTGGGAAGTTTATTCGTCTGGCGGAGCGTTGCTTCGCGCGGCGCGCGAGAATGCACGCACGGATCGCGAGCGCTCGGCGAATATGCTCGATCTGGCGGGCGGCGACCCCGAACTCATCACAGGCCTCTTGGTCACCCAAGCTGCCCAGGCAGGCTGCGCCGGCGCACTGGACGCGTTCCGTGAGGTGGGCCGCTGGCTCGGTCAGGGTATGGCAGACCTTGGCGCACTCTTGGACCCCGAGGTTTTCGTCCTCGCTGGCGGAGTGTCCGAAGCTGGTTGCGTCCTTCTTGAACCGGCACGCGAAAATTACGAACAGCGCCTCACGGCCTACGCCCACCGGCCAATCGCCCCGGTAGTTCTGGCCTCATTGGGCAATGACGCAGGAATCATTGGAGCCGCTGACCTGGCTCGCAACGTGAACTAAAGCAAACGAAAGTCGGGGAGGCAGACCACGGTGGTCTGCCTCCCCGACTTCACAATCTAGCGCTTACATCAGTGGTCTTCGTTGGGGTCGCTCTCGGCGTCCTCCTGCGTTTCATGAACGGTCCCCGGCTCATGATCCGGCGCAGCGTAAATCGTATAGAGCTTCAGCGGTTCGTCGCCAATGTTGGTGACGTTGTGCCACACGCCGTCCGGAACGAAGATCGCCGAATCGTGGCCGACCTCCACCTCGAAATCGAGGTTGTCCTCAGCCGGGCCCATCTGGCACTTGCCCGTTCCCTGCTCGACTCGGAGGAACTGGTCAACGCCGTCATGGACTTCCAGACCGATGTCTCCCCCAACCGGAATCTCCATCACCGTGAGCTGGAGGTGCTTGCCCGTCCACATCGTGGTGCGGAAGTTCGTGTTGTCGAGAGTTTCCTCTTCCATGTCGATAACCCATGGCTTCTTACCTTGGTCATCATAAACGCCCGCGTACTGTTTTTCTGACATTCAGTCCTCCTAAAGATCAAAATGTGGTTACTTCCCAATTATCGCCCGGCGAACGGTCTTTGTGGGGTTGATTCGCTTGCCGAATAATAAGGGTCGCCTAAGTTCAGCCGGTCTGACAGCTCGGCGGCATGGCGTACCTCGTGGCGTTACTGCCGATCTTCGGCGTGCTCCTTGACGAGGAGAATCCAAGCGAGGGCAACTACGATGAGAATCGCACCTGAGAAGCCATACGCGAGTGTGTAACCCGAGTAGTCAATCATCAGGCCGGCGACGATGGGGCCAAGAATTTGGCCAAAGTCGGCAGACATCTGGAAGAACGACACCACTTGGCTACCTGGCCGGTCACCCACGATGTCGGCCACCGTGCCCTGCTGCGAGGGCTGGATGCAGCCCGAACCGAAACCTCCGAGCACGCTTCCGATCAACACCACTGCGGTGGTGTCCCACATGCCCATCATGACTGTGAACACGCCTGACACGATCAATCCGACCACGACGATGGGTTTACGCCCGTAGACGTCCGAGAAGTAGCCCGCACGCGTTAACGCCAGACCGTTGCCAGCAGCGAACGCCATAAGTGCAGCACCTGGAAGCCAACTCGGTGCACCCGTGATCGACGCGGCCAGTAGTGGCACCACCGCCACGCGAACGCCCATGTTCGTCCACCCCTGCGCAAAAGCGGTAAGTAGGACGATCTTGAACTGGCGTACCTGCAGAGCCTCCTGCACCGTCATCGGTGGCTCATTCGCCTTGGCCGGTTCTTCTGCCACTTCCCGTTCGGCTGGATCGTATTCGAGTTCCTCCTGACGGGCGTGGCGCTCAGTTCCCGCGCGCCGAGCCCGCAGGCTATGGGTCGCTTCAGACACGCTCGACGGCACCAGAAAGAACACAATTGCCGCCGCCACGGCAAGCAACACGGCATAAATCATGAACGGCCAGCGGTACCCGAGTGGCGCGAGCAGCGCACCCACTGCCGGCCCAAAAATGCTACCCAGCAGGAAGCCAGATCCATAGGCGGCCGACGCCCTACCCTTACCGCCCGGAGGCGCGAGTTTGAAGATGAGTGACATTGCAGCGACCGAGAAGGTCACCGATCCGATGCCACCAAGTCCGCGAAATATCAGTAACTGCGTGTACGTCTGCGCGAAGCCACTGGCGATCGACGAGGCCGCCACAATCGCCATTCCCAGGATGTACATCGAGCGCTCGCCGAACATATTCGACAGTCGCCCAGACGCCGGCGCGAATACAAGTCTCATGAAGGCGAACGCGGAAACGACGATGGTTGCCGCCGTCGTCGTCACCCCAAAACTCTTGGCAAATTGAGGAAGGACCGGCGCTACAATTCCGTAGCCGAGCGAAACCACCACGGCTGCCGCCACCAGCACCCAAATTTCACGGGGAAGAACTACACGATTAGACACTCTCTCTTTCTATCACCCGCGTAAGCAGCAACAAAAGCGTGAGCATCACGTTTGTCACGGCGCGGGTATGCACAAGTTGCCTGAACCGGACAATTCTCAGCCGTTGGGTGAAATTTATTGCTCACGGCAATAAAACCCTAGATCACAAGGGTATTTTCAGGATTGGGCCAGACAATAAGTTCAGTACGCCGCACTCATGCACGAACGCGGACGACACGAACTTAGGAGAATATATGGCAGATTACAGAATGCTCGCAGAAGTCGATGACTACGCTCAGGCCCAGTTCCTCGTGGACGGGCTGTCAGATGCGGGATTCCCGGTGGAGCACACCCGCATCATTGGCACGGATCTCGAAACAGTCGAAGATGTCCGCGGCCGCAAGACCGTCGCTACCTCCGCAGGTCAAGGCGCGCTGAGCGGCCTGTGGCTTGGCCTGTTCATCGGCCTGATGTTCTTTATCCTTGCGCCCGGCCTCGGCCTCCTTGGCGCGTTTGGGTGGCCCATCCTCTTTGGCGCAATCTTCGGCGCAGTATGGGGTGCACTGGCTCACTGGGCAACCCGCGGACGGCGCGACTTTTCGTCTATCCGGTCCCTGCGTTCTCAGCGCTACGAGGTCCAGGTTCGCGCAGAATTCCTTGGTCAGGCCAATCAGGTCGTGGCCGAGCACGGACTGCGCCCTCGTTCCGACACCACCGTCTACTAAACAGCTAGCCTGCGTGCCGGCAACCGGCACGCAGCACGTTTGCCCTGCCTGCACAGAATAACGACCGGCGGTCAGGGCCAAGACGGGCATGCAGTAGCGCATTTATACCCACCCTTTGCCGGAGTCACGCTGTTAGAATTACTCCGCAATCGCTGAAAGGACCCCGCATGCCCGCTTATGAATCATTC
>JAAYGH010000359.1 GCA_012727825.1 Trueperella sp. | reverse complement strand
CGCATACCCTGCCGATACGGATACGTCCGGATTCATGATTCTCGGGGTGCTTGCCCTCCTCACAATCTTGGGCGCAGGGCTACATTTCATTGCGCCGGTGTTCACGCCGATTTTCTTGGCCTTGACCTTGGTTCTCGCCGTGCGGCCGGTGGGGCAGAAGATGATTGCGAAGGGGTCGCCGGCGTGGTTGGCTGCGATCGTCGTCATCATCGTGCTCATCATTATCGTGTTTGGTCTGCTGGGGGTCACGATCTTGTTGCTCACCCCCGTGCCACAAACGCTCATGAACTATTCGCTGAACTTTGAGGCCACCACAAATCAATTCCTGCAATGGCTTGCTGACCTCGGAGTGGAAAACCTCGATCTCACGAACTTTGTGGATCAGATCAACTTCAACTCCATTATTGGCCTGGCTTGGGAACTCGTCGATCGGATGTCTTCGATCGGTGGCCTTATCGCGATCGTCATTGTGGCGGCATTTTTCATCACGATCGATACGACGATCACGAAGAACCGCTCGGCCCTCATCGGAAAGAGGCACTCAAACCTCGGGCGCTCGATGGCGGATTTCGAAAGGCGTGTGCGTTCGTACTGGATTGTGTCCACGGTGTTCGGCCTGATCGTAGCCGTGATCGACGGTTTCGCCCTGCAAGTGATGGGAATTCCGCTCGCGTGGACGTGGGCGTATTGGGCTTTCATTACGAATTACATTCCCAACATCGGATTCGTGATTGGTGTGCTGCCGCCGATGGCGATGGCGCTGCTCGATCAGGGGTGGCAGTCGATGCTGTGGGTACTCGTGTTGTACTCGGTCATCAACGTGGTGATCCAAACGTTCATCCAACCGAAGTTCACCGGCGACGCCGTGGGCCTATCTCCCACTGTGACTTTCATTTCTCTCGCGCTGTGGACCATCATCGTTGGTATTCTCGGGTCAATCCTTGCGGTACCGCTCACGCTGTTCTTTAAGGCTTTGCTTGTGGACTCCGATCCACGTGCCAGGTGGTTGGACGCGTACCTCATCTCCGAGGAGCACATTGAGCGTAAGGAAAAACAGGGAGTGTACCGAGTCCCGAAGGACGACCACCCGCGCAAAACCCGGCGGAAATTACGCTTGCGGGCGCGAACTCAGCGAGCGAAGAAGTGAGTTTTCATGGCAAACAAGACACAGGCGAAGGGCAAGAAACGCCGAGGTAAAGGCTACCCCCGAGAGGGAATGGGGCCAATCCGCCGCTGGCTCCCGTCATGGCGGGTTGTGCTAGCAACGTTCCTTGCGTTCGTGGCGTTGGGAATTGGTGGCCTCGTGGGCCTGTATGTCACCACGGATATCCCGGAAGCTGACGAGTTCGCTCTCGCCCAGCGCACCACCGTATTTTACGAGGACGGTGAGACCGAGTTGGGAGCGTTTTCGGAGCTTAACCGTTCGTCGGTTCCGCTTGATCGGATTTCGACCGACATGCAGCACGCCGTGATTGCTTCGGAGGATGCCTCGTTCTATGAAAACGCCGGTATTGATGTGCGCGGCATTGCCCGTGCGCTATGGAACAACCTTCAAGGCAAGCCGCTTCAGGGCGGTTGGACGCTGACCCAGCAGTATGTTGAGCGCTACTACATGGGAACGACGACCTCGCTGCCCGGCAAGGTCAAAGAGGCAATTTTGGCGATCAAGATCGATCGCGAGCAGTCGAAAGAAGAAGTCCTCGAAAACTATCTGAACACCATTTACTTCGGTCGTGGCACGTACGGCGTGGAGGCTGCGGCGCAGGCTTACTTCGGGGTGCCGGCTGCGGAGCTTGATCTTGCGCAGTCAGCAGTTTTGGCTGGAATTATTCCGGCACCGTCCGCATGGGACCCATCGGTGGATCCAGACCGTGCCTCGCAGCGTTTCGATCGCGTGCTCGACCTCATGGTGAAGGAGGAATGGATCACTCAAGCCGATGCCGATTCGGCGTCGTTCCCCTCGGTTCTCGAGCCGAACAATGACAACGCCTTCGCCGGCACAAACGGGTATCTCGTGGATGCGGCGCGGGCAGAATTGCTAGCGAACGGGTTTACGGAGCAGGAGTTGGCAACCGCCGGGTACCAGATCGTCACCACAATCGACCCGGTGATGCAGCAGGCGGCGGTGGACGCCGTCGACGGGCTGCCGGAGGACCGCCCGGAAAACAACCATGTCGGACTGCTCTCGGTGGATCCGCGCAACGGGGAAATTTATGCGATGTATGGCGGTGCCGACTATCTCGAGCGGCAGCGCAACTCGGCTACTCAGGACCGTGCGCAGGGCGGTTCAACATTCAAGGCATTTGGTGTGGTCGAGGCGATGGATCAGGGAATGTCGCCTGACGAGCGCTTCGATTCGCCCGCCCAATACACGATTGATAACCCCGGTGGCCAAGATATCGTGTTCAACAATGTGGACCAGCGTAGCTACTTTGACGTGCCACTTACCGAACTGACGGCCCGCTCACTCAACACCGGATTTATCGAGCTGAACGAGGAACTTGGCCCGAATAATACGAAGGACATGGCGATCACCCTCGGCCTGAGTGAGAACACTCCGGGCCTGGATGACGGCGTCGGAAACGTCCTCGGATCGGCCTCGCCCAATGGCGTGGAGATGGCGACGGCGTTCGGTACGCTGGCAAACGACGGTGAGCGCGTGAGTCCGCACATCGTGCGCGAAGTGCTCGACCGCGACGGAAACCGGATATATACCGGCGATACCTCGAGTGAACGGGTCATCAGTGAGGAGACGGCCCAGCTGTCGAACTACGTGCTTGAACGTACGTTGTTGCCAGGTGGCACCGCTGCGGACGCGGCACTGCCGGGCAGGCCTGCGGCGGGCAAGACGGGTACCTCATCGGGCCCGATGTCTGCCTGGTTCGCGGCGTACGTCCCGCAGATGGTCACCGTGGTTGACATGTATGCGATCGCGGACGACGGATCCGAGGCCTTACTTGAACCGTTCGGCGGGCTTTACCAAATTGCCGGTGGAAACCTGCCTGCGCAAGTGTGGAATGACTACATGACGGTGGCGACTGCGGACATGGAGGTCATCGAGTTCGCGGACGTCAGCGCATTGCTCGCTGAGCGTCGGCCGGCCCCAACCTACACGCCGCCCCCGCCAACGGAGGAGCCGACGGAAGAAGAGACCACGGAGGAGCCGGATGAGCCGACTGGGTCGACCGGACAACCGGTACGGGGTTCGGGGGAGCCACGGGACCAAAATGCGTCGATTGGCGGAACCTCATCCGGTGGGCGCGCCGATCCCGGAACGCAAAGGCGTTGATTGGCGGAACCCCAGCGTGTGGGCGCGCTGACCCCGGAACGCAAAGGCGTTGACCTTTCCACAATGCCGGGGTGCGTCGTTGTCCACATGTGGTGAACCGCGCACGATGAAGGCTCAAATTTTGAGCTAGACTAGTTTGCTGTCTGCCTTTTAACCCGCCGATGTTCTTGCGGACGCGAGTGAATGGCAGCGCATGACCCTCCTGTCACGGAAGGACCGTGACCGCTAAGACCAAAGGAGGTGGGTAAACATGCGTCAGTACGAAATGATGATCATCCTCGACCCTGAAGTGGACGAACGCAATCTCCAGCCCACGCTGGACACGATGCTGTCCGTCGTCACAAACGAAGGTGGATCCCTCGACAATGTGGACATCATGGGCAAGCGTCGCCTCGCCTATGAAATCAAAAAGAAGACCGAAGGTATCTACGTCGTCGTTTACATGACCGCCACGCCGAATACCGCCCAGGAACTCGACCGCCAGCTCGGGCTTAACGAAAACGTTATGCGCACCAAGCTACTGCGTTACGAACCTGCTCCGGTACCGGCCGACGAGTAAGAAGGAGTCCAGACATGGCAGGCGAACCAATAATCACAGTCGTCGGAAATCTCACTGCAGATCCCGAACTCAAATACGTTGGCTCGGGTACGCCAGTCGCTTCCTTCACGGTCGCTTCGACCCCGCGTACCTACAATCGCAACACGAGCGAATGGGAAGATGGCGAAGCCATGTTCATTCGTTGCTCCGTGTGGCGTGACTACGCTGAGAACGCCACCGAATCCCTTGCAAAGGGTATGCGCGTGATCGTTCAGGGCAGGCTTCAGGTTCGTAACTACCAGCGTCAGGACGGCTCACAGGGCACGTCTGTTGAGATGCAGGTAGACGAAGTTGGTCCGTCGCTCCGTTATGCAACGGCACAGGTCACGAAGACCTCCGGCCGCGGTGCAGGCGGTGGCGGCTTCAATCAGGGCCAGCAGAACCAAGGCCAAGGCCAGCGAGGCCAAGCTTCCTACAACGCGCCGCAGGGTGGTTCGGGTCAAGACCCGTGGGCCCGCGCGCCAGGTGGATCGGCATTCGACGACAACCCGCCGTTCTAAGGCACACGCCTGAAGCGCGAGTCGTTTGTTGACGTTCCACTCACATTGGTTTCCCGGGAAAGCCTGAGCGTGGCTGAGAGCCGCTCTCACACCGGAATTTGTTCACAGAAATAGAGGATTCAATCATGGTTGCAAAACCCGTTTTGCGTAAGCCAAAGAAGAAGTCGAACCCACTCAAGGTCGCGAAAATTGAGAAGGTTGACTACAAGGACACCGCAACACTTCGTAAGTTCATCTCCGATCGAGGCAAGATTCGTGCTCTGCGCGTCACCGGAGTCAGCACACAGCAGCAACGTCAGATCGCACGTGCAGTGAAAAATGCACGCGAAATGGCGCTTCTGCCGTTCTCAAGCTCGAGCCGCTGAGGAAGGGGATAGACAATGAAGATCATCCTGACTCACGAAGTTGAAAAACTCGGTCAGCCCGGCGATGTCGTCGAGGTCAAGGACGGTTACGGCCGTAACTACCTGATCCCGCGCGGCTACGCCACGCAGTGGACGCGGGGTGCACAGCGTCAGATCGACCAGATCAACGAAGCACGCCGTCGCCGCTCTACCGAAGACATTGAGTCGGCACGCGAGTCGCGTGACGCACTTGAAGGCAAGACCATCGAGATCACTAAGACCGCTGGTTCGAACGGCCGCCTCTTCGGCGCCGTCACGACCAAGGACGTCGCCGACGTCGCATCGAAGATCGCTGGCAAGACCATCGATCGCCGTCAGGTTCACCTGAACAGCTCGATCAAGTCGGTTGGCGAATACTCCGGTTCGGTCAAGCTTGGCGAAGACATCAACGCTAATATCACGATTGAGGTCGTAGCTGCCGAGTAATCTCGGTTCGCTGACTTCATAATCTGAGGCATTTAGGCATGTAAATGCGGCGGGTTTCCAACTTTGTGTTGGAAACCCGCCGTTTTACATGACCAGTTGAATCAATCGAGTCAGTTGAGTCAGTCGAGGCCCATCCACGCGTCCTTGCGCACGCGCCACAGCATCGTGGCGCCTCGAACGGCCATGAACAGCGCCGCGTATCCGACCCACAGCAGGATCATTCCCGTCGTACCCCACGTCGCACCCGGGCCCATGAAGAACAGCGCCACGGGCGTGAATGCCACGAGCGCGCCAATCATGTAACCAGCGAGCTTCTTGGTGTCGCCGGCGCCGATCAGCACGCCATCAAGCATGTAAGACACCGCCGCAATCGGGAGGGCCGCACTCGTTACCCACATCGTTTGGGTCGCAAGCCACGCCACGTCGTCGTCGAGAGTCATCACCTGCGGAATGACGAACGAAAGCCCCGCAAGCACCACGCCGAGCACGACGCCCACGCGCAAGCCGTACACCAGATTGCGCCTCAGCACCATGCGCACCCTTTCCCGGTTGCGTGAGCCGAGACCTTGGCCGACCAGAATCTGCGCGGCGGTAGCGAGTGCATCTAGGCCGTAGGCGGCGAAATTCCACATCGTCATGACGATCTGGTTCGCGGCGAGCGCGAGTGTGCCAAGCGACGTGGCCGCCGAGATGTGAAGCAGAATCGCCCCGCGCAGTGACAGCGTTCGAACGATGAGTGGAATCGCGTCCTTAAGCGATGTCAACACGCCCGCACCGCTTGGTTTCAGCGACACCTCATGTTTGCGCGCAAGTTTATTTACGACGACGGCGAGGTAGGTGCCCATGAGAGTTTGGACGATCGCGGTCCCAAGTCCCGCGCCGGTCACCCCCATATCGGCACCGTAAATAAGCGCGGCGTTCAGCGGGATGTTGACCAGGGCTCCGGCGGTTGCCGCGATTAGCGGTCGTCGTGTGTCTGCAAACCCGCGCAACGTGCCGTTCGCTGCCAACACGAGGAGCATCCCAGGCAGGCCGATCGCCGAGGCTCGCGCATACAGAACCGCTTGATCGAGAACTGCGGGTTCTGGTCCAAACCACCCCAAAATTGCGGGTGCGAATGCTGCCAACAGCCCTCCGAGCACCACGCCGAGCCCGAACCCTAGCCACATGCCGTCTATGCCCTGACGCAATCCCTTCGCGGGCTCGCCGGAGCCTACGTAACGAGCGGTGGCCGCCGTCGTCGCATATGACAGAAAGATACAAATGACAACGATCGTGGTTAAGACGGTTGATG
>JAAYGH010000358.1 GCA_012727825.1 Trueperella sp. | reverse complement strand
GATCTGGCGGCAGAGCTGCGGGCGTCGCGCTCCAACCGCGAGTGGTCCCGCGAGAAGTCTCGCCTTGAGAGGATTGCGCGGGCGGCAGTGGGCAACGTGGGCGGGCGACCATCCACCTCGGACGAGGCCCTCGCGACCGTCGTCGCTCTCGGGCACCCCACGTGGATTGCGCGAGCACGTGGCAAGGGGTATCTCCTTGCGAACGGGGCAGGCGCCGTGTTGCCGGACGGTAGCCCGCTGACGGGTTCGCAGTGGTTGGCGGTGGCGGACCTCGGCCAGATTCAAGGTAGAGCCGACGCCGTGATCCGCGCGGCCGTCCCGATCGACCAGGAACACGCACTAGAGGCCGGGGCGGACATGCTGAGCGAACGCCTCGACACCGCGGTCACAGGCAGGAAGGTGGTCGGGAAAATGGTGCGTTCGCTTGGCGCAATCGACCTTTCCAGTGAATCCGTCAGGCTTACCAAAACTCAGGTGGCGCAGGCACGAGCCCAGGACATCGCAAGCAGGGGTATCGGTACGCTCCAGTGGTCGTCCGCAGCCCAATTGTTCCGTGAGCGGATGGCGTTCTTGCACTCCGCCGTCGGCACTCCATGGCCGGATGTGTCTGATGCTGCGCTTGCCCAGCGAGCCGACGAATGGTTGGCGCCCTTCCTCGGATCCAATCGACCGGATCTTCTTCAAGGCTTGCGAACGTTGTTGCCGTGGCCCGAGGCAGCGAAGATGGATGAACTCGCCCCCGAACGGATCACCACGCCGGTGGGCACCGCGAAAGTCGACTATTCGAGCGGGAAACCAACTGTGCGCCTACGCGTGCAAGAAGCATTTGGGTGGACGAGGACGCCCCGCCTCGCCGGTGTGCCGGTCGTGCTCGAATTGCTCTCGCCAGCACAGCGCCCCCTTGCGATCACCGAGGACCTGGAATCGTTTTGGGCCGGGCCCTACAAGGACGTGCGAGCAGAGATGCGCGGCCGTTATCCGCGCCACCCCTGGCCCGAGGATCCGCTGACCGCCGCGCCCACGCGCCGTGCCAAGCCCCGCAAGGCGTAAACTCGGGTCATGCTTATGCAACGCGAACTTCACACCGGCAACGAGCCACTGCTCGAGTGCCATTATTACGACGCCGGATTGTGCCGTTCCTGCACTTTCATCTCAACCCCGCAAAACATTCAGCTTGCCAACAAGCAGGTGCGCGCCGAGGGATTGATCAGCGCGGAGCAGTGGCTGGAGCCATATGCGTCGGGGCGCGCGGTGTTTCGTAACAAGGTCAAGCTCGCGGTCACCGGGACGATGGATGCGCCCAACCTTGGAATTATCCGCAACGACGGCGAAGGCCAAGACCTGCGTGAGTGCCCGTTGCCCACGCCTGGCATTCAGGAGGCAACCCCTCGGTTGGCGCAGTTCGTGGCGGAGTGCGGATTTGCACCCTACGATCCGCGCACGAATCACGGCGCATTAAAATTCGTGATGATCACGGAGTCACCGGATGGTGAGCTCATGGTGCGGTTCGTGGCGAAGCGGCGAGGCGTGCAGGGCATGTTGTTTAAAAAGATCGACCGTCTGAGGGAACTCGTTCCGGCAGCTCGGGTTGTCTCGCTCAACGTTCAGCCCGAACGCAAGGCAATCCTCGAAGGCGACGAGGAAATCCTCATCTTTGACGCGGACTCGTTGCCCATGAATCTCGAGGTCGCAGGCCGCGATCTCACGCTGAGCCTGCGCCCACAGTCGTTCTTCCAGACCAACACAGAGGCAGCACAGGTTCTCTATACGCGGGCCGTTGAATGGCTCGACGGCATCGAATCCGCCTGGGATCTCTACTGTGGCATCGGCGGATTTGGGCTGGCGCTCGCGAGCCGCGGGACCCGCGTCGTCGGCGTGGAATCTGACGAACAAGCAGTGTTTGCCGCAGGGGAAAGTGCCGCCGCCATGGGCGTGCCCGCTGAATTCGTTGCCGCAGATGCCAACGAATGGGTGCGGGGGCAAAGCGAGGTCCCAGAAGCGATTGTGGTTAACCCACCGCGCCGCGGTATTGGTCCGGAATTGGCGGAGTGGATCGAGGCATCCGGTGTACGGACCGTTCTCTACTCGTCGTGTCACGTGCACACCCTTGCCAAAGATCTCGCCGTGATGAGTTCATATCGCGTGACGCGCGCGCAGGTTGTGGATATGTTCCCGCACACGAAGCATTTTGAAGTGGTTGCGTTGCTCGAACTGTCTTCCTAATCGAGTCCCTCAAGGACTGGGCCAATTCGAAATAAATAAACTCTCATCTGGATAAATGTTTACTCATTTTTCCTTACCAGGCACTTTCCTCTTCAGCATCGACACTTAAGGCACGGCCACATTCGGGCCGCATATACATGCTGAAGGGACACACATGAACATTCTTCACACGCTCCACTGGTTATTCGCCGCGCTGCTTACATTCGTTGCAATTGTGAGCGTTGCGGGTGAGGCGCCACTTCGGCGCAGGGTTACAAACTATCGCCCGACCCAAATCTTTGCCGCGGCGTCAGCCGTCATCCTTGTACCCGCCAACGTGGTGGCCACCGTTCGCAACATGCCCGAGGTCTGGCATCGTGGGATCCTCGCCGCTAGCATCGTCGGGATCCTCGGTGCTGTGACGATGTACCAGCTGTATAAGATTCGACACAACAAGGCTGTCCAGCCTCGCCGAATTCTTGCAATCGGTGCGCATCCAGATGATTTGGAACTTGCCGTGGGTGGCACGCTCGCCCGCCTCGCGGACTCGGGCCACGAAGTACACACGATGATCATGACAGCCGGCTCCGTCGGTGGTGATCCGGAGGTGCGCGCTCAGGAGGCGATCAATGGATCGAAATTCCTTGGCGTTGCACGCTGCGATGTTTACAATTTCACCGATACCGACCTGCAGTCGGACATGAACGAAATGATCGCCGCCATCGAAAAGAAGATCAGCCGATTCAACCCGGACATCATCTTCACCCACTCGGAACACGACCAACACCAAGACCACGCTGCGGTTCACCTTGCTACGCTCCGCGGCGGCAGGCGCCACCGTGCGATCCTCTGCTTCGAATCGCCATCGGCGACGACGGAATTCCGGCCCAAAGTGTTCGTCGACATCGACGAGTATGTCGGCGTCAAAGGCTCCGCTGTTGCCATCCACGAAAATCAAGCCGGAAAGCCGTACATGACGCAGGACCGCGTGTCTGGCATGGCCAATTTCCGCGGAGACCAAGCCAAGATGTCTCGCGCTGAGGGCTTTGAACCTGTGCGTTTCGACGTGTTCGGGGGTGCTCTGTCATGAAAATTCTCCTCACAGGCGCTGCTGGCCCCGCCGGTAAAGCCCTTGCTCCCCAGCTAGTTCGCCACGGCGTTGACGTCGTGCGTGCAGACATGGCCGGTGGCGACGGCATCGTAGAAATCCCGGCCGCCCGCGATCCCGAGTTCATCCGCTCGATCCGGAATCTGGTGGCTACAGAAAATATCGACGCCGTCATCCCCACAGTCCAAGAAGAACTTCCCGTCTTCGCCAAGTTTCGGCTAAATGTGCCGATCCTCCTATCGCCAGCAGAGGCGATTGAGGCAGCAGACGACAAGTGGCTGACCTACCACCTGCTCAACCGCTCGGGTATCAGCGTGCCACGGTCCACGACCCCAGACTCCATCGACGCGACGACCCTCCTGTGGATGGGTTCTCCCGTGATTTCCAAACCTCGAAAGTCACGGGGCGGACGTGGTGTGCTCGTTCATGAAAACCCGCGCGCTTTCGAGCTCGCAACGCTGCCAGACGATGCGATTATCCAGGAGTTCGCGCCTGGAGTGGAATACGCGCCAAACGTCTTCATCTCGAACGAGCGCACCGAATGCGTCGTCTTGGAAAAAACCGAGCTCGCACACGGGCTGCACGGCAATGCGGTGTCGACGACCGTCGTCGACGAACCTGAGATTGCGCAACTGGCCATTGATGCGGCTCGCGCCATTGGAATCTCCGGCCCCGCCGACGTCGATATCCGCCGCCGCGCGGACGGGACGCCAGTCGTGCTCGAGATCAATGCGCGTTTTGGTGCCAACTCGGCCAGTGCGCCGGTGATTGCGGAAGCAGTGCTCGAGGCGCTGATCCGCGATACGAAGGTGTTTCGCGCAGAGCGCTCAGCGATCACGCACGACGACGTTGATGTGGGAGACCCTGAGGCGGTGACTTCGTGACCGTGCTGACTACCCTCGTCGCCATCCCGTTCGGGTTGGCCGCCACGTTTGGGATCATGATTTCCCTCGGCGCGATCCTCGCCGAACTCCGTCCACGCACACGGCCCGCCACGATTAACCCGGTGCCGTTCGTCAGCGTGATCGTGCCCGCCTACAACGAAGGCGTCGTGCTCGCCGACTGCCTCGGCTCGATCCTGAAGTCCGGTTATCCGCGTCTCGAACTCATAGTCGTCAATGACGGTTCGACTGATGACACGGCCGAGGTTATGGAGCGTTACTCCGATCGCGCTGTGACGATCACGAAGGAGAACGGCGGCAAAGGCTCGGCGCTCAACGCGGGCATCGAGCGTGCGAGCGGGGAGATTCTCTTCTTCGTTGACGCCGATGGACTCTTCACGTCTGACACCATCCCGAATATGCTGGCCGGCTTTCGAAACAAAAATGTTGGCGCCGTGTGTGGTAACGATCAGCCCGTGAATACCCACAATGTTTTGACACGCATCCTGACTCTCATGACCCACACGGGCACGGGGCTAGCGCGCAGAGGGCTCGCATTGCTGGGCATGCTACCGATTGTGGCGG
>JAAYGH010000357.1 GCA_012727825.1 Trueperella sp. | reverse complement strand
GCCCCGCGAACCGCGCAGGCCGTCTCGTTGCCGACGCGATCTCAGGAGACATGAGCCACGCCGTACCGAAGACGATCGGAACGTCGATCGTCCGCGTGGGTGAGTTGACCGCCGCCATGACGGGGGCCAACCAACGCACGCTCGAATCGGAAGGCATCGCCCACCACACGATCAGCCTCCACCCGCTGAACCACGCCGGCTATTTCCCGGGTGCATCCATGATTCACCTGCGTGTTCACTTTGGTGAGGACCGCAAGGTGCTTGGTGCCCAGGCAGCTGGCAAGGGTGGGGTCGACAAGCGCATCGACGTGCTTGCAACCGCGATCAAGGCAGGTATGACGGTCGACGACCTGATCGATCTCGATCTTGCGTATTCGCCGCCTTACGGTTCCGCAAAGGATCCGGTGAATATGGCGGGCATGATGGCAGCCAACGTTCTCGATGGCACAATGCCGATCTGGCATACCAAGGATCTCGACAAGATGCGCGAAGAGCGGCTCATCCTTGACGTACGATCCGCTGGCGAGTACGCGCGCGGCCATGTGCCGGGCGCTCTCAACATCCCGCACACCCAACTGCGCGACCGGCTCGACGAGGTGCGCGAGGCGGCAGATGGGCGCGCGATTGCGGTGCATTGCATGTCTGGTATGCGTTCATATCTCGCTCACCGCCAGCTGGCGCAGGCCGGATTCGATTCCGCCAATCACACCGGCGGACTCATGACCATGGTGGCTGAGCTGGGAGATCGCGCCCGCGAGGTCATTGTTCAGTAGCTCAATCGTTGTTCAGTAAGTTAAGAAATTAGTCCAACCAAGAACGGAAGTACAAACTATGTGTTCACGTATCACCTGCAGCAAGTGCGGTAAACCCACCTGGACTGGCTGTGGCCAGCACATCGAGGAGGCGCTCGCGGGCGTTCCCGAGGCGAAGCGTTGCCAGGGGCATGAGGGCGAGGGTGGTTCCTTCTTCTCGAAGCTGTTTGGCTAGATCGCTAGCTGATCTTTAGATACGAAAGTCCGGCGAGGGATTCCTCGCCGGACTTTCGTATGTGCGCCCTTATCGGAGTGCCCGTGGGCGGCGGGGTTTAGCCCATTCCGATAAGGAACATCGAGTCGTAGTGGAGCGAGCGTCCCATGAACTCAGCGATGAGGATCAGGACGAAGGCGGTGACCACGACGCCGGCCAGGGTGCCGGACTTGTTCAGGCCTGCTTCGGTAGCGATGTGGTACGCGACAAAGCCGATCGCCACAGCACCAATTCCGAGTAGGAGTAGTCGCATCCAGAAGAACCCGCCAGTGAAGATCGCTGCCGCGGAGGCGGCGGCTGGCTCGGGGTGCATGGCGAGGTTTTGGATGTGGATGATGTAGGAAATGAGGATCGCAACGGCAACCAGAGCACCGACAACAGCGCTGGCGCGTACGATCTTCACCGAGAGCGACCATTCCCTGTCGTTGGTTGGGGCGTTGATGTCGTTGACGTTCCTGTCGAAGCCGAGGGTATGGCGCCATCCGGCTGGAGCGGCGGGGTCGGCAGTGTTCTTGTTCGGAACCGCCACCGGCGCGGTGTCCAGAGCGGAGGGTCGTTGTCGGATACGGGTCGTGCCCACGATCGCGGCAGCTACCGCGGCCGCGCCCAGCATCAGCGCTGTAGCGAAGAACTGGAACGGCACGACCCACGTGTTCCACGCCGGAACCGTCGGGAGGGACGAGTAAATCATCGCCATCGACCAGACGAGGGCAACTCCCATCAGGGATGTGATCACCGCGATGATGCGGCGGAGGTTGCGATTTCCGGCGCGGAACCACTGCAGGACCGCGTAAAGGAAACCAAAGCCCGCAAAACCTACACCGAATACGATCTCGCGGGAGAGCCAAGAGCTTCCCACGTTGCGGACCACGTTGAGGGTGTTGGTGATGTCGTTCATGTGGAACATGGACGCAATCAGCCCAAACACCATTGCCGGGCCAATCGCGTAGACGATTGGGGCAACGATGCGATCGGCGGTCTTAGTGTCGGTCTTGGCGCTCAGCCACAGTTCAACAACTCCGAGGATGATGAACATGCCCACGCACATTTGTGCGATGACCGTAAAGAGAATCATTGGTAATTCGTGGACGTTCATAATCAGATCTCCATCGGGTTGAGGATCTCGCCGTTGGTGGAATCCCACGGTTGAGCATCCTTATGTGGTTTGACCACGAGGCGCGGCTTAAGCACGCTCGGATCGGGAAGTGGTGCAATTCCATCTTCGGTACCGTACTCGGCACGAAGATCGTCAATCGGCCCCCAGTCGAGAGCGCGTGATGGGCACGCGTCAACACAGGCGGGTTCTTGGCCTGTCTCGCGGTAGTCGTAGCACAGATCGCACTTGGTCATCTGACCCGATTCTGAGTTGAACTGCGGTGCGCCATAGGAGCAGGCCCATTCACAGTATCGGCAGCCCACACACTTACCTGGATCCACATAGACCGTCCCGTCCTCCCGGCGGCTCATCGCCGTCGTTGGACACACCGTCATACAG
>JAAYGH010000356.1 GCA_012727825.1 Trueperella sp. | reverse complement strand
GTGGTGAGCGCCGCCGGGTGGCGTTGGCGAAGTTGCTGCTGGAAAAGCCCGACCTGCTGCTGCTCGATGAGCCCACCAACCACCTGGACGCCGAGTCGGTGTTATGGCTTGAGCAACATCTGAAGCAATACCAAGGCGCAGTCATTGCGATCACCCACGATCGCTACTTCCTCGACCACGTGGCCGAGTGGATCGCTGAGGTTGACCGCGGAAAGTTGTACCCATATGAGGGCAACTACACGACCTACCTCGAAACGAAGGCGGAACGCCTGAAGATTCATGGCCAAAAGGATGCCAAGCTCCAAAAGCGCCTGAAGGACGAGATCGAATGGGTGCGGTCGTCGGCGAAGGGCCGTCAGGCGAAGTCGAAGGCTCGTCTGCAACGCTACGAGGAGATGGCTCGCGAGGCTGAGTCGATGCGCAAACTCGACTTCGAAGAAATTCAAATTCCACCCGGCCCACGTCTTGGCAATCTTGTGATCAAGGCGGACGATATCAAGAAGGGCTTCGGCGATCGCGTTCTCATTGAAGGCCTCTCGTTCAACTTGCCACCGAACGGCATTGTGGGCATCATCGGCCCGAACGGCGTGGGAAAGACGACGCTCTTCAAGACGATCGTTGGTCTGGAACCACTCGACGACGGCGATTTAAGGATTGGCGAGACAGTCAAACTCTCCTATGTCGACCAGACTCGTGCCGGTATCGATCCGGATAAGAATCTGTGGGAAGTCGTCTCGGATGGCCTCGACTACATTAAAGTGGGCAAGGTTGAGATGCCGTCGCGTGCCTACGTATCCGCGTTTGGTTTCAAGGGAGCCGATCAGCAGAAGAAGGCTGGCATTCTTTCCGGTGGAGAGCGAAACCGCCTCAACCTCGCACTGACCCTCAAGCAGGGCGGAAACGTGATCCTTCTCGATGAGCCGACGAACGATTTGGACGTCGAGACCCTCGGCTCGCTCGAAAACGCTCTTCTTGAGTTCCCGGGCTGTGCCGTGGTCATTACCCACGATCGCTGGTTCCTCGACCGCGTGGCAACCCACATTCTTGCGTGGGAGGGCACTGAGGACGACCCGGCCAACTGGTACTGGTTCGAAGGCAACTTCGAATCCTACGAGAAGAACAAGGTTGCGCGCCTTGGTGAGGACGCAGCGCGCCCGAGCGCGATGACCTACCGCAAGTTCAAGCGTGACTAATCGCTAGCCGAGGCATCCATAAAACGTCGGGGATGTTCATCTGATCTGAGATCGGTGAACATCCCCGAATGTGTCGTTTCGCCCGGGTCGGCTCGCACGTGCGAAACCCCTAGGTTCGTGACCGGACCATTCCCTCTTGGGACATGGTGGCAACATGGCGGCCGTCTTGAAAGAACCGAGCCAGTGAGAGCCCGCGACCGCCCTGCGCACTCGGACTTGTCAGCTCGGCAAGCACCCAGTCGGACATGTCGATGTCGCGGTGCCACCAGATCGCATGATCGAGGGTTGCAAGTGAGAGCTGGGGGCTCGTCCAGAACATTCCGTGTCGGCGCATCACCGGTTCGAGCATGAACTGATCCGAACTGTATGCAAGGATCGCGCGGTGAAGCAGCTGAGTTGCGCCGTTGGGCATCGGGTTGCGTAACTTGAACCAAATAAGCAAGGGCTCCTCGCTGACCGGTGCTGGCTTCATCCAGATTCCGCCCCCAACGTGTCGCATGTCGATCGCGTTCGCCGAGCTCATTGCTTTGGCGGCGGGGTGGTCGATGTTTGCAAACAGCGCTGCAGACGAGTCCAAGGTCGCGGGATCGGGAGCGTCCGGCATCGGCGTTTGGTGCTCAACTCCTGGCTGAAGTTCTTGGAAGGACGCGCGCGCCGTCAAAATCGTCTTGCCATGTTGCGAAGCGTGGACCCGGCGCGTCGAGAACGATCGGCCATCTAGCACTTCTTCCACATCGAATTGAGTGGGCACATCCAGCGCGCCGGGGCGTAGGAACGCTGCCGTGATCGAATGGATCTCGCGCCCCGCGAATTCGTCGGCAACGGTCGCTCGAGCTGCTACCACCGCCTGTGCGAATACCTGACCTCCATAGACCCGCCCTGATATTTGCTTCAGGTTGGCCCCTTCGTAGGAGTTCTCTTCTCGCACTTTCATCCGCAGGGTCTGCAAGACGGAGGAGAGCGGTTCGTTTGGGGTGTCAGGCACCGGCAGATAGGTCATGTTTCCATGCTTTCACGATTGTTGATCAACACGTGACCTCATCCTAATCACCTCGAGAGCCGAAATCCTTGCAAACGATGCAACGAGTTTCACAAGAAAGTCGCGGTCTGGCACACTTAGGAGAGGTACTTTTCAAGGGAGAAGCAATGACGCACGGCGGGGTAAGCCGACACCTAATCAAGGCTTTGGCCGACAGTTACGGTGTGGCAACTGACTTTTGGGATTTTGACGGAAACTACAATGAGGTCTCCGAAGCCACCCTGATGTCAGTCCTCAGATCGATGGGCGTCGATGCCTCGACTGATGAAACAATCACTCAGGAGTTGAATACCCGTAACGAGCGCCCGTGGCGCAGGATTTTGCCAGCCTGTACGGTTGCGCGAAACGATCGCGAGACTCCGTTCCACGTACACATCCCGCACGGAGCGAGCGTCATCGTCGAAGTTGTGACTGACGACGCCGGTTCGTTCGGCGCACGCCAGATTCAGGATTTTACCGAGCCGCGGTTTATCGACGGTTCGCTGCGCGGGCAAGCATCGTTCACCGTTCCGGAGGGGATGCCACTCGGTTACCACAAGCTCCGTGCGCGAGTAGAGCACGATGGGCAGGTGGCCGAGGACGAGTCAACGCTCATCGTCACGCCAACAAGGCTCGATGTCGACACTCAGCTGTCTGGCCGCGCATGGGGCATGATGGCTCAGCTGTACTCCACGCGCTCTCGCCAATCGTGGGGGGTCGGCGACATCGCCGATCTTGCTGAGATGGGCTCCCTATTTGGCGACATGGGTGCCGACTTCCTGCTCGTCAATCCGCTACACGCGGCTGAGCCGGTCGAACCGGTCTCGCCCTCGCCGTATCTTCCCGTCACTCGTCGATTCTTCAACCCGATGTATATCCGACCCGAGGACATCCGCGAGGTCGCCTACATGTCGGGGCCGCAGCGCTCGCTGGTCACGTGGGCGGGTGAGAACGTTAAGAAAATGTCGCTCGAGAACAACCCAATCGATCGCGATTCTGCGTGGCAAGCGAAGCGCGAGGCTCTCGAAGTCATTTACGCAGCGGGACGCTCCCAGCTTCGCCAGCGCGATTTTGATCGCTTCCGCAAGGTCGAAGGTGAGGGACTGGAAGACTTTGCACTCTGGTGTGCGCTCACTGAAAAATACGGCCCTCATCTGCCACAGCAACTGCGCGATGTGACCTCGCCATACGTGGCACGCGAGCGCCGTGAGCTGCAGGATCGCGTTGACTTTTGGGCATGGCTGCAATGGATCCTGGACGAGCAGCTGCGCAAGGCGCAGGAAGAGTCTCGCATGGCTGGCATGCGTATCGGTATTTCGCACGACCTCGCTGTTGGTGTGCATCCGCAGAGTGCGGACGTGTGGATGATTCCCGATGCCTTCGCGAAGAACATCGGTGTTGGCGCCCCGCCAGATATGTATAACCAGCAGGGGCAAAATTGGAGCCAGCCGCCTTGGCGCCCGGACACCCTCGAGGAGTTGGACTACGCCCCATTGCGCGACATGGCGCGCACGGTTATGCGCCACGCCGGACTCCTGCGCGTCGACCACATCATGGGTCTGTTCCGCCTCTGGTGGATTCCCGAAGGCATGGCGGCCACCGAAGGCACGTACGTGCGCTTCAACCACGAAGCTATGGTCGGCGTCTTGCTCCTTGAAGCACACCGTGCCGGTGTGATCGTCGTCGGGGAAGACCTTGGTACAGTCGAGCCTTGGGTCCGCGAGTATCTAAGCGAGCGCGGAATCTTTGGCACATCCGTGTTCTGGTTTGAAAAGGATCACGCCGGTTGGCCCATCACTCCCGAGCAGTTCCGTTCCGATGTGATGGTTTCCGTTGATACCCACGATCTTCCGCCTGCTGCTGGTTATCTTGCTGGCGAGCACGTGGATCTTCGTGAAAGCCTCGGGCTACTGGTCAAACCGGTGGAGGAGATGCACGAGGAGGCGCGAGAAGAGCGTGAACGGGTCATGATTCGCCTACGCGAGCAAGGCCTTGTGGGGGACAATCCCTCCGAGCGTGAGATTGTTGAAGCGATGCACAGGTACATTGCGCGCACATCGGCACCAATGATTCAGGTATCGCTGGTTAATGCTGTTGGTGAGCGACGCGCTCAGAACCAACCGGGTACCGATCAGGAGTATCCAAATTGGCGGATCCCCTTGGCGGATGGCACTGAACAGGTAGTTCTTGTGGAAGATTTAGCGAAGAACCCTCGCCTCGTCTCGCTCGTAACCGCCTTGACCGAAGAAATTGAAGACGTCCGCGACAAAGCTGGAAGCAACTTCTGGCACAAACCAGGCGTCTTCGGAAGGCAATCATGGACATCGAGACTCTCCTGTCCGCCCTTGGCGGGAAGGAGAATATTCGCACGATCGAGGGCGCACTGACGCGCCTTCGAGTCGGAGTGCACGATCGCGGAGCTGTGGATGAGCAGGCGATTCGAAGTCTCGGTGCTTTCGGAGTCGTCATCCAAAAAGATGCCGTTCAATTAATCTTTGGACCAGAGTCGGACGATATTGCCGCTGAACTCAGCGAGCGAGTGCCAGGAATCGTCCAGCTCTAAATCTTTACGCTCACAGTCGGTGTTCGTAGATTCCAATCGCTTGCATGAGTGCGAACATCGTCACCGGTCCAACGAAGGTGAACCCGTGACGCTTCAGTTCGTGTGCCAGCGCTGTTGACTCCGCCGATCGACCCGCATCCGGGCCCGGCCCGATGGGATCTTCCGGCGCAAAAGACCAGACGAGTCCGGCAAGGCTGACGCCCGCACTCTCGAGCGCGACGGTAGCCCTGGCATTCGTGATCGCTGCTCGGATTTTTTTCTCGTTCCGAATGATCTCGGGGTTGTCGAGGAGGCGAGCCACGTCGTCGTCGGTGTACATGGCAATCTTTGCCTGGTCGAAGCCGTCGAAGGCCTCGCGAAAGGCTGGACGTTTCTTGAGGACTATTTCCCAGGACAGTCCCGATTGGAAGCCCTCGAGCACGATGCGCTCGTAAATACCTGGGGTGTCAGAAACGATGGCGCCCCACTCGTTGTCATAATAATCGCGTAACAGGTCGGATGAGTTGGCCCAATCGGGCCTCGTGATATCGCACATGTCGTCATCTTAGGAAACTTCAATAATCGAAGCCGTGCATAACGCACGGGGTGGGGAAAGCATGTGCGTTCCCCACCCCGTGGATAATCTTCCTTGGTTGCCTGCGAGGGTACGTTTACGCCTGCGCGTCTCGCTCCTGAGCTTTCGCAGCGCGCTCAGCACGCGAATGAGCCTCCG
>JAAYGH010000355.1 GCA_012727825.1 Trueperella sp. | reverse complement strand
GAGTAGACGTTCCAAGCACCGGTCGATAGGTAGAAGACCGGCGCATCGGGCGTGGGCTCGAGCAGGTACTGGTAAAACTCGTCCATGCCGGGAATCGGCTTGCGCATGTGCGTATGGAGGAAAAATGCGTTGTACGCGGCGATGAAGGCTCGCGGCAGGGAAGTTACGACGATCGTGTCGTCAATATCGGAGACGAGGCCACTCGTGGCAGTTGGCGACACAATCATGACCGGTGCCGTGACCGGATTGCCCGCACTTGGAACGATTCGCGCCTCGTGCCACCCCGGCTCAAGCCCGTGATCCTCCACAAGAAGATCCACGTAGCCGGACCGATCGGTGCGCGTGTGGATGGTCTGATCGCCGAGCGTCACCGTGACGGGCAGGAAGCCCACCTGGGTGGTAAAGAATTGACGCCATCCGCGTTGGGCCTGCTCGGCCTGCTCGGTTGCCAACGCAGCAATGTCGCGCATGCCCTGCGTGGTAAACGAGTGCATGTTTGCTGGCATGAACGGCAATTCGAACGGTTTCGAATCTTCTTCCGGGTCCGACATGATCGCACGTGCCATCACTTTGGCGCTGTGGATCGATCCGTAGCCCGTGTATCCGGTGAGTCGTGGGAGCCAGCCCTGATTGCGGCGTCGGACGATATTCCGCCGGTTCAGACCGTCTTCAAAATTACGCGCAAAATTCGCTAAAGCCATGGGCTAAGCGTACTTTACGGCAGTGAATTCTTGGGTGATCTGTGGAAAGTTACGCGGGAAACGTAGTCAGCTCGAGTCCGAACGCTTCGGCGACGCCGGGCTCGTACAGCTTGCCGTTGTAGGTGGACAGGCCTTGGGCAAGGTCCGGCATGTCGCGCATTGCTTGCTCCCAGCCCGCGTCTGCAACGCGAGTGATGTACTTGAGCGTGGCATTCGTCAGCGCGTACGTGGAAGTGTAGGGGACCGAGCCCGGCATGTTGCCGACGCAGTAGAAGATCGAACCCTCGAACTCGAATGTCGGATCATCGTGGGTGGTCGGGCGAGAGGATTCGAAGCAACCGCCCTGATCGATTGCCACATCCACGAGGACCGAGCCCGGCTTCATGGCCGTGATCATCTCGTTGGTCACAAGTTGCGGTGTGCGGGCGCCGGGAATGAGGACCGATCCGATCACGGCGTCGGCATTCCTGAGCCCTTGCGACACGGACAGTTCGCTGGAGTATTCGGTGTGGATGCGGCCGGCCGTCACGTCGTCGATGTACGACATGCGGCGGAAGTTTACGTCGTACACGGTGACGTCCGCGCCCATTGCGGAAGCGATGCGGGCTGCTTGGAAGCCCACGGTTCCCCCACCGAGGACCACGACGTTTGCCGGGCGGGTTCCGGGAACGCCGCCCATAAGAATGCCTCGCCCGCCGGCCACTCTCAGCATCAGATGAGCGGCGATTTGGGCGGCGAGGCGGCCCGCCACCTCGGACATTGGGGCGAGGAGGGGGAGTGCGCCGTCGGGTGATTCCACGGTTTCGTAGGCGAAGGAGGTCACCTTGCGGTCCAGCAACTCGTGCGTGAGTTTTTTGGATGCTGCCAGGTGCAGGTAAGTGAAAAGAATCTGACCCTTGCGCATGAGGTCGTACTCTTGCGCGAGCGGCTCTTTGACCTTGAGGATCATCTCGGCTTCCCAGACCTCCGCGGCACTTTCGACAATGCGGGCGCCCACCTCGGCGTACGCGTCATCGGTTATGGACGAGCCTTCGCCCGCGCCAGACTGAATGATCACCTCGTGGCCACGGCGAACCAGTTCGTTCACGCCAAGTGGGGTGATAGCCACACGGAATTCGTTGTTCTTGATCTCTGTAGGTACACCGATGATCATGTGTCCTCCTTAAATATTGGTCAATTCTATAGCGAACCGCCAACCAGCACCGGGTTTATTGGTACCTGAGTTGTGGCGCTATCCCTGGGCGACCACCGTGGAGTGATACCTGTATAGATCAGCCCGATAGATGTGAAATCCCCACTCAACGATTCGTCCGCTGGCGTCGAAGGCCGTGCGGTCGATCGT
>JAAYGH010000354.1 GCA_012727825.1 Trueperella sp. | reverse complement strand
GGTGGCACGCGATTGCGACGTCCTCATCTTTGACGAGCCGACTCGCGGCGTCGACGTGGGCGCCAAAGACGACATTTATACCTTGATGGAAGAACTTGCCGCGGAGGGAAAGACGATCATCGTGATCTCCTCCGAAATCGCGGAACTGCAGAGGGTCTGCCACCGCATTGGCGTCATGTGCCTAGGCAGATTGACCGGCGTGCTCACCAACGCGGAAGCCACCTCGGAAAAAATTATGGACTTGGCGACTCGCTTCGACGCGGTCCGCCAGCGTGAAGGAGAATAATGAATCCGATTGATCACAACCGCGCCGTGGTCGCCACGCGCGAAGAGATAGAACCCGAGGCTGAGCCCACGCGCAGTGGCCCCATCGGCTGGGTGCAGAAGATGTACGAACGCCACCCGGCGCAGGTGCTCATCGTCGTGTCCGAACTCGCGCTCATCGCCTTCTTTTCACTCGTGAGCCCGTACTTCCTCGATCTCGGGAACATCTCGGTGCTCCTGCTCGACGCATCGGTTTACATCCTGCTTGCGCTCGGCCTGACATTCGTGATCGCCACTGGCGGCATCGACCTGACACCCGGGTTCGGCATGGCGCTGACCGGTGTGATCACGGCGCTCGTCATGACGAACGTGGGTGGGCCGATGTGGCTTGCGATCACGGCCGGCGTGATCGGTGGAATTTTGGCCGGCGTCGCACTCGGTACGGTGAACGGCTTCCTTGTGGCGAAGCTCAACATGCAACCCATGGTGGCAACCCTCGCGATGATGCTTGTGGCGTGGGGGGCAGCGCTGTCGATCACCGGTACGGCGTCGATCCCGCTCAACGATTACCGCGCCTTCCTCGAGCTCGGCAATGGTAAGACCTTCGGGCTGACCAACGCGATCTACCTCTGTATTTTGGCGGCGATCGTTGCGCATGTCCTCCTCAAGCACACGCTGATTGGGCGGTATGCGCTCGCGATGGGCTCGAACGAAGAAGCCACGAGGCTCTCGGGAGTGAACGTGCAGCGCTGGAAGTGGCGCGTGTATGCATTGGCCGGCATGTTCACGGGCCTTGCTGGAGTGCTGATGGCATCACGTTTGGCGTCTGGTAAGCCGGATGTCGGCCAGTCGTACGAAATGTACGCGATTGCTGCGGCGGTGCTCGGTGGCGCGTCGCTGCGTGGCGGCAAGGCGTCGGTGTTTGGATCGGTTGTCGGAGCAATTCTCATCGCCACTATCCGCAACGGAGCTGTTCACATGGGCGTCTCGGATCAGAGCCAGAAGATCTTGCTCGGCGTGGTTGTGCTGGTCGCCGTGTACTTGGACGTCCGCCGCCCGGCGCAGGAGAAAGCATGAGGCGCGGAACGAATCGGACGGTGGGCAGGCACCCGCGCATGAGTCGAGCCACGATCGGCGCACTGATCGCGGCTCTCACACTGGCGCTGGCGAGTTGCTCTGGCCTAGGTGAGCGCGTGACGGAGTCGGACGAGAAGCTCGACATCGCCGTCGTCGCAAAAGGATATGCCAGCCCGTTTTGGGCGGCTGTGAAGGAGGGCGCGTTCGCCGCGGGGGATGACCTCGGCGTGAACGTGACGTTCAGCGGGCCAGATACGGAATCGGACGTAGTGCGCCAAGTCGACCAAATCAATCTTGCGCACGTCATGCACCCGGATGCGTTTGTGTTCGCGGCGCTCGACTCTTCGGCGTCGGTGATTGCGCTCGAGCAGTTCGAAGAATCTGGGATACCGGTGGTGGCCTTCGATTCGGGCGTGCCAAATTCGGATATTCCTATCTCGACGGTGGCCACAAATAATCGCGCGGCGGCCGCTGCTGCGGCTGAACGCATGGTGGAGTTAACCGGCGGCGAGGGTGAGGTGGCAATCTTGGCCCAAACCTCAACGTCCGTGACGGGCATCGACCGACGCGACGGCTTCATCGACTACCTCGCAGAAAACGCGCCAGGACTCACGGTCGTCGATGTGCAGTACAACGATTCCGACCAGGCCAAGGCCGAGCAACAGGCCTCGGCGATCATCCAGGCGCACCCGAATTTGAGCGGGATATTTGCGACCGACGACGACGGAGCGGTCGCTGCGGCGCAGACCGCTCGGCGTGCGGGGGCTGATCTTCACATCATCGGATTCGACTCGGGTGCCGTGCAGGTGCAGCTGATTCGCGAAGGCGAAATGGTCGGTTCGGTCACGCAGAACCCGTACCTCATGGGCTACATCGCGGTGGAAACCGCGGTGAAGGCGGCCAACGGGGAGGATGTTGAGCCCGTGATTGATTCTGGCTTCTACTGGTATGACGCCACGAACTGGCAGGACGAGGACATCCAAAAGGCGATCTACGACTAGTTCGCCGGTGCCTGCCCCTCAAAAGGGACCTACCCGCATCAGGTGGGGCTTAAGCGCGGTGTTTAGGGCCCTTGCGATGCGTGGAGGTGCCATGTGAGCGGGGTGCGTGGCGCGCAACAACCGCGCGGCTAACGAAGTGGTGCGGGGCGCAGCAGCCGAGCGGCTAACGGGGCGGCTCACGGAGCGGCTAACCAAGCAGCCTACGCACGACGTCGGCCGGATCTGGAGCGTCCCAAGCGTCCGTCACGTTTTGGCTTTGCGCCGCGACCTCGGCGACTGGTGCGTTGAGCTGGACGTCCTTGGGGGCAGGTGAACCGGCGGCGGTAGCGGCCCAGCGGAGGTCGCCGGAATCCGCCCATGCGAGCAACTCCGCGATCGTGGGCGCGGCGGCCGAACCACCTAAACGCTGCACGGTCCATGCGGCTGTGACCTGCCCAAGGATGGCTGCCTCGACGAGCGACGCGCCCGCCACCAACCCGCGCACCAGGCCGGCGGTAAAGGAATCACCCGCACCCGTCGTGTCAATTGCTCGGGCCGAGATGGCGGGAAGTTCGGTGTAGACCGGGTCGCTCGCATCCGTTGTGCCAGGCGCGCGCTCAGCGATGAGCACGCCTTTATCGCCGCGGGTCACGATGAGTGTGGGTACCTTCTCGAGGAATTTCGATGCGCCCTTGAAGCAGCTGTCTTCTTTCGTGTACTTCAGGCACTCCACCTCGTTGGGCACGAAGATGTCGGCCTCCGCGATCGGCTCCATGTTCTTGGGGTTCCATTCCTTCGCCGGATCCCAGCACGAATCCGCGATGACAGTGGTGCCGGCCGCGCGCCACCTGCGAACGGTTTCACGTGCAGCTGGAATATATGGAACAGAGGCCAGAAAGTAATCCGGAGCAGGCATATCTGTGGGGGGCAGCGGTGCGGAGTTTTCGCCCCACGTGGTGAATGCTCGGTCGCCGTCAAAGTTCTGGGCGATGGTCACGGCTTGCCGTTCCACCGTCGTCGACCCGTCAAAACGAATGTTTTCGTCGTTGAGAAGTTCGCGCACCCATGTGCCCGCACGGTCGGAGCCAAACGCGGTTAAGACGTTCACGTCGAGTCCAAGCCGCGCACATGCCACCGCCTGATTAGCCACGCCACCAGCCATGATGTCGCCGCCCTCGACCCACTGCTCCTCGCCGGGCACGGGCGCATGCTTGAGCCCGTAACTAACGATGTCTAAGAACAGCGATCCTGCTGCAACCACGTGTGCGTGTGTCATGCGCCCAGCATACCTAGATGCGAGATCAATGCACGGGCACGTTGATTGCTCCTGCCAGCGGCCGTAGTCTGGGAGTGAAATCTAACCCCACGAGAAGGCGAAATGAAACTCACTCTGATTGGCGGCGGTGGCTTCCGAGTTCCCAATATGGCTTCGGTTTTCCAGGAGGGCTCGCGTGTGCGACTCGATGAGCTCGTGCTTTACGACATCGACGCCGATCGGCTGTCGACGATGGCGAACGTGCTCGACCAGCTCGGGCTGTCCGAGGCGATCGGCAAGATAACGACGACGACGTCGCTCGAGGACGCCGTGCGTGGCACTGACTACGTGTTCTCGGCGATGCGCGTCTCGGGCGCGTGTGGCCGAGTGATTGATGAGCGCGAGGCGCTTGACCGCGGCCTGCTGGGCCAAGAGACGGTGGGAATTGCAGGGTATGCGTATGCGTTCCGACAGATCCCGGAGGCGATGAGACTTGCCGAGGCGGTGCGCGATCTCGCGCCCGATGCGTGGATCATGAACTTCACGAATCCGGCTGGCATCATCACGCAGGCAATGCGCCGCGTGTTCCCGAAAGTTGTGAGCATTTGCGATACGCCGATCGGAATGGTGCGTCGCGCCATGCACCTCATGGGCCTTGACGAGGCGGATGTCGACTTCGATTACGTCGGCCTTAATCACTTGGGGTGGTTGCGTTCGATGGCTGTGGACGGCGTTGACCACCTGCCGAAGCTCCTGGGCGATGACGAGCTGTTGCCCCAGATGGAGGAAGCCAAAGAGATTGGATCTGACTGGATTCGTGCGCTCGGCGTGATGCCGAACGAGTACCTGTACTACTACTACAAGAACCGCGAGGTCGTGGAGCGCCTCATGCACGGCGAAACGCGCGGTGAGTTCCTAGTGCGCCAGCAGGGCGCATTTTACGAGGGGGCGGCCGCCGATCCTGAGAGTGCGGGGGAGTTGTGGCAGCGCACTGATTCTGAGCGTAACGCCACCTACATGGCCGAGGCTCGCGAGGAAGGGGAGGAGCGCCCGCTTGCCGACGTCGACACTGGCGGCTATCAGCGGGTGGCGCTCGAGCTGATGGACGGCTTGACCAACGGCAATCCGTCTAACTTCCAGATGATCCTCGGAGTGGGAAACACAGATGCCGACGACGTTGAGGACCGTGGCCTGCTCATCCCTGAGCTACCCGAGGATGCGATCGTGGAGGTGCCGTGCACGGTGGATGCGGATGGCATTCACCCGCGGCGCCCTGGCCCGGTGACGGGCACGCAACTTGGGCTCATCACCATGGTGAAGGCGTGTGAGGAGCTCGTGATTGACGCGGCGCTCGCGGGGGATAAGACGCTCGCCTGGCAGGCGCTTGCCCATCACCCGCTTGTCGATTCGACTGACGTGGCAAAGGACGTCCTGGAGGCATACATTGGGGCGAATCCGGATATTGCGCGGGTGTTCAACGCCTGACGTGCGCAGGAACGTCAATGGTTGAGTTTTAGGCGCGTTTTGTGCGAGTAGGAAAGCGGGTAGGAAAGACCGTGCGCAGGAACGTAAACGCTAGAGTTCCAAGCACGGTCTTTCCCACCCGAGAGCCTGATTTGGCTTAGAAGAAGTCAGCCGCAGGCATTCCGACGTAGACGGTCTGCAGGTAGTCCTCGATGCCTTCCTTGCCGCCTTCGCGACCCATGCCTGAGTGCTTCATGCCACCGAACGGCGCGGATGCATTGGAAATCGTGGCCGAGTTGACGCCAAGCATTCCGATCTCAAGGCGTTCAGCCAGACGCATGACCCGATTCATGTCCTTCGTGTGGAAGTATCCTGCGAGGCCAACCGAGTCCTTGTTAATGGTCGTGATGAGTTCGGCCTCGTTGTCGAAGCGAATGACCGGGGCAACCGGCCCAAAGATCTCGTCCTTGACGATGTCCGAGTCCGGGTCCACGTCCACGAGCACGGTGGGCTCGAGGAAGAAGCCGGTATTGAAGGGCTTGCCGCCACCGGCGGCGATCTTGGCGCCTGCCTCAACAGCCCGGTCGATCATCGCAGACACGTCTGCGAGCTGCTTCTCAGACACGAGCGGGCCCACATCCGTGGACTCGTTCAGACCGTCGCCAACGTTCTGACCGGCGATTCGTGCGGAGAACTTTTCGGCAAACTCGTCGTAGACGTCGGTGTGCACGAAGAAGTGATCGGCGGCGTTGCAGGCCTCGCCCATGTTACGCAATTTGGTGGTGACTGCAGCTTCCACTGCCTTGTCGATATCCGCATCTTCGAACACGATGAACGGGGCGTTTCCGCCGAGCTCCATTGATGTGCGGAGGATGTTCTCAGCAGCTTCCTTGAGGAGGGCCTTGCCCACCTGGGTGGAGCCGGTGAATGAAATCTTGCGCATGCGCGGATCCTGGATGAGCGGACCGGTGATCGCACGGGAGCTCTTGGACGGTAGCACCGCAAGAACGCCCTTGGGCAGGCCGGCCTCATTCATGATCTGAGCGAACAGCAGTGCAGTTAGGGGCGTCTCTTGTGAGGGGCGAAGGAGTGCCACGTTGCCGGCCGCAAATGCCGGACCTGCTTTACGGGTCGCCATCGCCAGCGGGAAGTTCCACGGTGTAATAAATAGGCAGGGGCCAACTGGGCGGCGGAGGACCACAGCCTGTAGGTGACCTTCGGGAACACGGAAGTAATCGCCGCGAATACGCGCGGCCTCCTCGGAGAACCAGCGCAGGAATTCGGCGCCATAGGTCACCTCGCCGTAAGCCTGATCGAGCGGTTTGCCCATCTCGAGAGTCATGACGGTTGCGAGGTCGTCCTTGTATTTTCCGGTGGCGAGTTCGAAGGCGCGGCGCAAAATCTCGGCGCGCTCGCGGGGAGCGGAGACCGCCCAGTCCCACTGTGCCTCGGCCGCGAGATCCATGGCTCGTGCCGCATCCTCCGGCGTCGCATCTGCAACTGAGGTGAGGACTTCGCCCGTGGCCGGGTTAAGAACGTCGAAGCGGTTACCGGACGAGGAGTCGGTGAACTTGCAGTTGATGAAGACTCCGGTCGGAATCCTAGTAAGAAGATCTGCAATTCGTGAATCGTTCACTTGTAAGCCTTTCCGCGGCGACGCTCGTCAGTGTGCGGTCGGGGCGTTTTCTAGTGATGGACATGTTGAGTCTTATTCAATTTGAACCATCGGCTTGCTGTTTTGCAAGCAGTTTGGACCAATTTGATAAAACCCCTTGACGTCGATGCATTTTGCAACGATGATCATATACAAGATCATATACGATTCACCCGGCAGGGGCGCATCCCTCAGGGTAAGTCGTCAAAAGTCAGATATTGTTTCGGCAACGCAACGAATATCGTGCAAAGGAGCGGGCTTTGAGCCAGAACATCGTTACGCAAACCCTCGGTCACGAGGTTGGCAAGATTATTGCCGTCCACCTGTCCTACCCCTCGCGTGCACAGCAGCGCGGTCGCATCCCAGCTGAGGCCTCCTACTTCATGAAGGCATCATCCTCACTCACCGGACCGGGGGAGGTCACTCGCCCGGATAACGCCGAGCTTATGGTGTTCGAGGCGGAGATCGCCGTCGTGATCGGTAAGGAAGCACGCAATGTGTCGGAAGAGGACGCGTGGAGCTACGTCAGCCACGTCACCGCTTCTAATGACATGGGCCTTCTCGACTTCCGCGCAGCAGATAAAGGATCCAACGTCCGCTCGAAGTCGGGCGATGGTATGACCCCGATCGGCCCGAAGCTCATCCCGGCCGAACAGATCTCGCCGGACGCGTTGCGCGTCAAGGCAACCGTGGACGGCAAGGTCGTTCAGGACGACTCATCCTCCACCCTCCTATTCTCATTCGCACACTTCATCGCCGATCTCTCGCGCTTCATGACGCTCGAGCCAGGCGACGTGATTCTGACGGGCACCCCGTCGGGCTCCTCAGTTCTGCAGCCGGGCCAGTCGGTGACGGTCGAGGTTTACTCCGAGACCGACCCGTCGATCACCTCCGGCGAATTGACGACGACGGTCGTGGCCGGCGATCCCGTGGCGGATATCGGCTCGGCCCCCAAGGTCGACGAGTTGCAGAGGATCGACGCGTGGGGTTCGCGCGAAGAAGCAGGCCTCGAGCCAGAGTTCGAGCTAACCGACGAGCTGCGTGAGCGCATCTCCAAGCTCGCGCTTGCAACGCTTTCGGCGCAGATGCGTCAGAAGGGGTACCCCAACGTGTCGATCGATGGCGTGCGCCCCCAGACACCGGGAACCAAGCTTGTGGGCCGCGCACGCACCCTGCGCTACGTCGGCCACCGCCCGGACCTGTTCAAGAAGTTCGGTGGCGGGTACAACGCGCAAAAGCGTGCCATCGACACGGTTAATCCGGGAGAAGTTCTCGTCATGGAAGCCCGCGGCTTCGAGCATGCGGGCACGCTTGGCGACATCCTTGCTCTGCGCGCTAAGGTGCGCGGCGCTGCCGGCATCATCACCGACGGCGCGGTCCGTGACTGGGCCCCTGTCGAAGAAGTTGGACTGCCCGTGTTTGCACAGGGTGCACACCCATCGGTACTCGGCCGCGTCCACATCCCATGGGACACCGACATCACGATCACCTGCGGCGGCGTAGCCGTCCAGCCCGGCGACGTCATTATTGGCGACGACGACGGCGCGATCGTCGTCCCGCCCCACATGGTTGAGGAATTGGTTGCCGATTCGGAACAGCAGGAATCGGAAGAAGAGTTCATTACGGAAATGGTCGCAGACGGTGAATCCGTTGACGGCCTGTACCCACTGAACGCGCAGTGGCGCGAGCGTTACAACGAGTGGGTTTCAGCGAAATAGCCACGCCGGCCGGTGCGCACGCGTGAACCCGGCCGACATCGTCGCTTCACATAGTAGAGAAAAAGATTATTGAAAGAGGACATCATGGCAGAGAAGCCAGCAGGAATTCCTGAAGAAATCAAGCATTACATCAACGGTGAATACGTTGATTCAACATCGGGTGAAACGTTCGACATCCTCGAGCCAACCACCAACGAAAACTTCCTAACCGCACCCCTGGGTGGCCAGAACGAGGCAGACGCCGCGATTGCAGCAGCCAAGGCAGCGTTCGATGAGGGCTCGTGGGCCAACATGCTCCCGCGCGCTCGCTGGCGGATCCTCAACGCGATTGCGGACGAGGTCGAAAAGATGAACGACGAGCTCGCAGAAATCGAGTCGTTCGATTCGGGTCTGCCGATCCGTCAGGCCCGTGGCCAGGCGAACCGCGCAGCAGAGAACTTCCGGTTCTTCGCGGATCTCATCGTGGCAAACGAGGACAAGGCATTCTCGATGCCGGGTCGCCAGATCAATTACGTCAACCGTAAGCCACACGGTGTGGCCGTCCTCATCACCCCGTGGAACACCCCGTTCATGCAGGAATCGTGGAAGCTCGCTCCGGCTCTGGCCTCTGGCGCCACCGTTGTTCTCAAGCCGGCAGAGTTCACGCCGGTCTCGGCGTCGCTGTGGCCAGGCATCATGGAGCGCGCAGGACTACCTAAGGGTGTCTTTAACATCGTCTACGGCGATGGCATGACAGGCGATAAGCTGGTCACCCACCCGGACGCCCCGCTCGTGTCCTTCACCGGTTCGCTTGCAACTGGTAAGAAGATCTTCGAACGTTCGGCGCCGTACATGAAGCACCTCTCGCTTGAACTCGGTGGCAAGTCGCCGGTCATTATCTTTGAAGATGCAGATTTCGAGAAGGCTCTCGACTCCACCCTGTTCGGCGTGTTCTCGCTGAACGGTGAGCGTTGCACAGCCTCCTCGCGTCTGCTCGTGCAGCGTTCGATCTACGACAAGTTCGTTGAGGCATACGCCGAGCGCGCCAAGAAGATTGTGGTTGGCCCGCCGTCGGACGAGAAGTCGGAAATCGCTGCACTGGTTCACCCCGAGCACTACGAGAAGGTCACGTCCTACATCGAGATCGGCAAGGGCGAAGGCCGCCTCGTTGCCGGTGGCGGACGCCCCGAGCACCTGCCCGAAGGCAACTACGTCGAGGCTACGGTCTTCGCGGACGTTCCCTCCGATGCACGTATCTTCCAGGAAGAAATCTTTGGCCCCGTCGTCTCTATCACGCCGTTCGACACGGAAGAAGAAGCAATCGAGCTAGCCAACGACGTCGAGTACGGGCTTGCCGCCTACGTGTGGACGAACGACATCGCTCGCGCCCACAACGTTTCGCACCAGATCGAATCGGGCATGGTCTGGATCAACTCGCACAACGTGCGCGACCTTCGCACCCCGTTCGGTGGAGTGAAGGGCTCGGGTCTTGGACACGAAGGTGGCTACCGCTCGCTCGACTTCTACTCGGTCCAGCAGGCCATCCACGTCACCCTTGGCGACGTGCACACCACGCGTTTCGGTGCAACCGGATACGCAGACAACGATCTTGGCCTCGGAGGTCCGAGCGCCTAACCATTCGGGGGCGGGCGCATCGTTGCGCCGGCATTCGCAGGCACAATCTGCGCCCGCCCCACACACCAACACAAGAAGAAATTAATAACAAAGAATCAGCCAACCCACTGCGGGAAGGCATTCAGCCAAAGGAGACTGAACATGTCGGATTACACCACGCGCCCTGAAGCACCAGCCCCGGATATTCTGCGCTGCGCTTACATGGAGCTCGTCGTCACGGATCTAGAAAAGTCGCGTCACTTTTACGTCGACGTCCTGAACCTCGTCGTGACCAAGGAAACCGAGGACGCGGTCTACCTGCGTTCCGCGGAAGAGTTTATCCACCACAACCTCGTGCTCCGCAAGGGCCCGGAGGCAGCAGTTGCAGCCTTTGCATTCCGCGTGCGTAGCCAGGACGAGGTCGAGAAGGCAGCAGCTTTCTACGAAGAGCTCGGTTGCGAGGTTCGCCGCGGCGACTTCGTTGACGGTGTTCGCAACGCAGTTCGCGTTGTTGATCCACTCGGCTTCCCCTACGAGTTCTTCTTCGAGGTCGACCATGTTGAACGTCTCGCATGGGCATACGATCGCCAGGCTCCGGGCGAGCTCGTTCGTCTTGACCACTTCAATCAGGTCACCCCGGACGTCCCGAACGCTATTAAGTACATGGAGAACCTGGGCTTCCGCGTCACAGAAGACATCAAGGACAGCGAAGGCACGACCTACGCTGCATGGGTCCGCCGCAAGCCGACGGTCCATGACACCGCGATGACCGGTGGCGACGGCCCGCGCATGCACCACATCGCATTCGCAACCCACGAGAAGCACAACATCCTCGCAATTTGCGACAAGCTGGGTGCACTGCGCATGTCCGATCAGATCGAGCGTGGCCCCGGCCGCCACGGTGTGTCGAACGCGTTCTACCTCTACCTGCGTGATCCGGATGGGCACCGCGTTGAGATCTACACCCAGGACTACTGGACCGGCGATCCGGACAATCCGGTTGTCACCTGGGACGTCCACGACAACCAGCGCCGTGACTGGTGGGGAACCCCGGTCGTGCCGTCCTGGTACACCGACGCATCGCGCGTCCTTGATCTCGATGGCAACCTCCAGCCGCTCGTTGAGCGCACGGATGCCAAGGAAATTGACGTCACCATCGGCGCGGATGGCTTCTCTTACACCCGCAAGGATGACGAGACGAAGGGCTTTAAGCTTGGAGAGCAGATCTAATGGCATCTGAAAAACACCCGCTTAATCGCGAGGATCTTGTCCTTTCTACGAAGAAGAAGGAAGACCGCCGCGTCGCTCTGGGCACGCTCGTGGGCACCGCTGTTGAGTGGTACGACTTCTTCATCTACGCAAACGCTGCTGCAATTGTTTTTGCGCCGTTGTTCTTCGACCCCTTTGTCCAAGGTTCTGGCGAACTCGCTGGTCGTCTGATCTCGTTTGCAACTGTTGGTATTTCGTTCTTCTTCCGCCCGCTTGGTGCGGCGATCGCAGGACACTTCGGCGATAAGCTCGGCCGTAAGGCCATGCTGGTCGCGACCCTCCTTCTCATGGGCGCCGCGACCTTCGTGATCGGCCTGTTGCCCACGTACGCGAGCGCGGGTGTCGTTGCACCTATTGCTCTGCTACTGCTGCGTATCCTCCAGGGCTTGGCAGCCGGTGGCGAGTGGGGTGGTGCGGCACTCATGGCTGTTGAGCACGCACCTGTTAAGAAGCGCGGGCTTTTCGGTGGCTTCCCACAGATCGGCGTTCCACTCGGCATGCTGCTTGCGACCATCGTGTTGACCGTCGTCTCGGTGATGACCACCGAAGAGCAGTTCCTCAGCTGGGGATGGCGAGTTCCGTTCCTCTTCTCGCTCGTGCTAATTGGAATCGGCATGTGGATCCGCGTCGGTGTCGCTGAGTCGCCCGTCATGGATGAAATCCGCGAAGCCGACAAGAAGGACGAGCAGGTTCGCCTTCCACTCGTGGAGATGTTCAAGACCGCCTGGAAGCCACTCATTCAGGGTGCACTCGTATTCGCAGGAAACGGCGTAGCGGGTTACATGATCGCTGGAGGATTCATCCTCTCCTACACCACGCAGGATCGGGGGCTGGATCGAGATACCATTTTGAACTTCATTTCGATCACCGCTTTCGCGTGGATCGTTACGACAATGTTGTCCGCATGGCTGTCGGACAAGATTGGCCGCAAGTCGACCTACATGATCGGCTTCGTCTTCCAACTTGGGTGGGTTTGGGTTCTGTTCAACTTCCTCCAAAACGGTACTATGACGCAAATCCTTATCGGCATGATCTTCTGGGCGATTCCGATTGGATTCACCTATGGTCCGCAGGCGGCAATGTTTGCGGAGATGTTCCCCGCAAAGATTCGCTACTCGGGCGCGGGTCTTGCGAACGCCTTCGGCGCGATTCTCGGTGGAGCATTTGCCCCGCTGATCGGTACGTACCTCGTCGCCGAGACCGGGGGAACGACGGCGGTGGCAATTTACATCACCGTGGTGACGATCATTGGCGTCATCGCCCTGTTGACGATCCCGAACTCCACCGGCCGCGACCTCAGCCCGGCTGCTGACGGTGAGCTCAACGCGGAGATCGAGAAGCTCGCAGAAGAAG
>JAAYGH010000353.1 GCA_012727825.1 Trueperella sp. | reverse complement strand
TGATGTGCCAGATCTCTGCAGCTGACCACGTGTTGTCGCAAGACAAACCTGGTAGTAGCAGTGGACGCTCTCGGGCTTAGAAGATGTTCGGACCCATGTGGCTAGACTGTCGTCGTGGACTTGTTCGATGATGCCGGGATGGAACCCGAGGGGATACCAAACGATGCGCGGGCTCCGCTAGCTGTGCGTATGCGGCCACGGGGTGTCGAGGACGTACTAGGCCAGGACCACCTCCTAGCCCCTGGCGCCCCGTTGCGCCGGCTCATTGAAGCTGACTCGGGCGACAGCGGACCATCATCAGTCATTCTTTGGGGCCCGCCCGGTACCGGTAAAACAACCCTTGCTTATTTGATTGCTCGCACCGGCTCACGGAAGTTTGTGGAACTCTCTGCTGTCTCTGCTGGAGTGAAAGACCTGCGTGCAGTTATCTCTGAGGCTCGCCGCCATCTCGTCACCTCCGGTGCCGAGACTGTCCTTTTCATTGATGAGGTGCACCGCTTCTCCAAAACCCAGCAGGATGCTCTCCTGCCAGCCGTGGAGAACCGCTGGGTCATCCTCGTTGCGGCCACGACAGAAAACCCCTCGTTCTCGATCGTGACACCCTTACTTTCGCGCTCCATCATGCTCACCCTCCAGGGTCTCGGTGCTGAGCACATCGGTGAGCTCCTGGAAAGAGCACTGACAGACGAGAGGGGCCTGGACGATAGATTCAGCCTGCTGCCCGAGTCGAAAGATATGATCGTTCGCCTTGCAGGCTCTGATGCTCGGCGGAGCCTCACCGTTCTCGAGGCCGCGGCTGGTACGACCGCAGCCCGCAAAGAAACTGCGATCACCGTCGAGGATGTCTCACAATGAACGTAGACGGTAGTGCAACGGTGTTCGTGGAACAAGCCGGGGTCGAAGTGCCCATCACGATTCTGGGTTCGCAAGATGGTCTCGCATTGGTAGATGGAGTATCGGATGGTGACCGTGTGCGAATCGGGGAGCCAGCGAGCGAGGTTGACTGATGACCCCCGCGCGTTGGGAGATACGAGACCTGCGTTTTTCGTACCGCGTGAATGGCCCTGAACTATTCCATGGGTTGACCCACGAATTCGCTCCGGGAAAGGTCACCGCGCTAACTGGTGCTTCCGGCCGGGGAAAATCAACATTGCTCTACATCATGGGGTTATTGTTGCGGCCGACCGAAGGTGGAATTGTCTGCGACGGCAAGGATCTGACGCGTTTTAACGACGACGAGGCGTCGGCCTTGCGCGCGTCACGAATCGGATTTGTTTTCCAGAATGCTGAACTTGATCCGCGAGTGTCGATTATCGAGTCGGTTATGGAGCCGGGCCTTTATCAGGGCAGGTCAAGAGCGGAATTGCGTGAGGAAGCACGGAGCCTCCTCGAATCATTCGATCTGGCCGAACAAGCGGCCCACAAACCGGGGCAGATTTCCGGTGGACAGGCTCAGCGAGTAGCTATGTGCAGGGCTCTCGTCACGGATCCAGATTTGATCCTTGCAGATGAGCCGACTGGCAACTTGGATCTCACTAACACGCACGTCGTCATGCAGGCGCTGAGATCAGCTACCGACGACGGCAGAACAGTTATTATTGCCACGCATGATCCGATGGTGGTTCAAGCATCTGACGAGGTGCTTGAATTATGAGAATATCCCGAATCTTTGGCCTCGCGCTTCGCTCGGCGCGCTCGCAACTGGTAGCGACGGTGCTCGTCATGGTCGTCACTGGTCTGCTCTGTGGTTGGGTCTTAGCGAATGTTGGGCGTTCGGCGGCGTTAGAGAATCGGCTTCTGGCCGAGATGGAAGAGCCGGGCTCACGTGTCCTGTCAGTACGTGACACGTCGGACGCCGGGTTCATTAATACGACGACGATCGAATCAGTACAGGGCCTGTCCGTCAGTGAAACCGCGCTTGGTGTTGGTATACCGAGAGACGCGCGGCATGGCCAGCTTGATGTCGCTCCGCGCGGTTTGCGTCGGGCGGGTTACTCGCCACGGAGGCACAGTCTTTCCCAGAGCTCTTGACGATCGTTGAATCCATCGTCCGCGCTGATCTTTCACGTGATGGAGTGCTGGGCATCTTGGGCGATCCCTCCGCTGACGATGTTTCGATCGATATGCCATCGGGGTTGGGCTTACTAGATCGCGTGGCGGCTGGTGAAGTCGCCGAACACAATCGCACAACTCTGCTGGCTGCTCTAGGGATGGGAGTTGTTCTCGTCAGCGCGGTGGTTCTGTCCGACGTTCTCTTGAACCGAAGCGATCTTGGACGGCGCCGTGCTCTGGGTATTTCACGTACGGATCTCACGTTACTGACAATTCTGCGCACGTTCGTCCCCGCAACCGCAGGTGCCGTAGCCGCAGCGGCCGGAGTTGGAGTGTTTTACTGGTATGCCGGGACTCCTATCCCTGTGAGTATCTCTGTTTCTGTTGTGGTTCTGACGCTTGTCACCGTGATGGTCTCTGCGCTCTTTCCAGCATTGTGGGCGTCGCGGCGTGATCCTGTCAGTGTCTTACGGACACCGTAGTTGCACAGGGCGCGGCACCTTTCGACCACGCGATACGGGCGTAAGTTGTAGAGCCTTCGTTTCGAACCCTGCCCCCTCGCCGTCGGATAGGATCGCACTGTGAGATCTAGGCATGCAAAGCAGCACACAAAGCAGTACATAAACCTCAGCGCGCAAGGACGGACGATGCCCATAATTGACGGCCACAACCTCGTGAAGACGTTCGGAAAAGTTCGCGCCCTCGATGGCGCCGAGCTCGTGGTGGAACGGGGGCAGGTCCACGGTTTCCTCGGGCCAAACGGAGCTGGAAAGTCCACGACGATCCGCGCGATTCTCGGCCAGCTCACTCTTGACTCCGGCCGCCTCACGGTCTTCGACCTCGATCCACGCCGCGACGCCGTCGAGATCCACGCAAACCTTGCCTACGTTCCTGGCGACGTCGTTCTCTGGCCAAACCTGACCGGCGGGGAGTGCCTCGATTTGCTCGCCGGTTTCCACCGCCGAGATGGCCGCAGCAGCGAGAATCGCGAGCGCCGTGACCAGCTCGTCAAGGCGTTCGATCTCGACCTCACGAAGAAGGCGCGCACGTATTCGAAGGGCAATCGCCAGAAGGTGGCGCTCGTGTCGGCGCTGTCGATGGACGTGGACCTGTACATTTTCGACGAACCCACCTCGGGCCTTGATCCGATCATGGAGCAGACGTTCCAGCGTGCCATTCACGATCGGGTGGCTGAGGGCGCGACGGCCCTGCTCTCGAGCCACGTCCTGGACGAGGTGGAAGCCCTGTGCAGCCACGTCACGATTTTGCGCGAGGGCAAGACGGTCTCGAGTGGCTTGCTCGAAGATCTGCGCCAATCAACGACCACCACCATCGTGGCAACATTCGAGGATCGGCAGGTCGCGCAGGCGGTCGTCAGTGACGTCACTTCGCGCGGGGCAACAGCCGAGCAGGTTGACGACGAGTCGGGCGCTCACGTCACGATCAAGGTGGGCAGGTCCTCGCTCAATGACGTGACCGCGCGCGTGGCCAACCAGCATCCGCTCTCGCTCGTAGTCAGGCCACCCTCGCTCGACGAGTTGTTCCTCGAGCACTACCGGGTCGACGCGTGATGGCAGGACTCGGCCGCTATGTCCGCACGCTCCTGGTGACGGGGTGGCGCGCCCACATCGTCTGGGTCGTCATTCTCGCAATCGTCGTCGCGGTCACGGCCGGTGCGATCGTCGGGTACTACGACACCCCGGAAGCCCGCGCCACGTATATCGCCTCGATGGACATCGCGGCCGAGCTGCAGGCGCTCACGGGAGTCTCGGGCGGCCTCGACCAAGTCGGCGGAATCATCGCCAACGAGCTCGGCATCATTGTTATCCCGACCCTCGCGATCGCGGGCGTCATGCTCGCAGTTGGCCGCACCCGCAAAGAGGAAGACCTCGGCCGCACGGACATCCTCACGGCCGCTCCGGTCGGCCGGTTCGTCCCGCTAGTCTCCGCCACTCTCACGGTCACGCTCTCCCTCCTCGCCAACGCGGCCCTCATTACCGCGATCATGGTTGCGTTCGGCGTCCCGCTCGTCGGCGCCGAGGCCGGATCCGCGGGCCCTCCCGACGGCGGCGCGCTCGGCTACGGACTGGCCCTTTTCGCCTATTCGTTCTTCTTCGCGGGAATAGGATTCGTGGCCGGCCAGCTCGCCGACAATTCGCGAACAGCCACCACGATCGGCATCGGAGTCTTCCTCATCTCCTATCTGCTGCGCGCCTATCTCATCCTCTCGTCGTCGGATGCCTGGTGGCTGACGCCCGTCGGATGGTTCGATCACGTCGCTCCGTTCGCGGACATGAACTGGTGGCCAATCGGCCTGCTGGTCGGCCTCGGCCTCGCCCTCATCGCGCTCGCCACCCTCATGCACTCGCGCCGAGATATCGGCGCCGGAATCATCCGAGGCCGCTCGGGCCCCGAGCGCGGCTCGCGTTTCCTCGGCACGCCAGCGGGGCTGACGTGGCGGCTCGTGCGCGGGCCGTATCTCGGGTGGTTCGCCACTGCGCTCGCCTTCGCGCTGGTCTTCGGCGCTCAGACAGACGTCTGGCTGGGGGTCTTGGAGGAGTCGGCCGCGATCTTCAGCGATTTCGGCTTCGGCACCGGCGCCGACGCGCTGACGAACATGACCATCCTCGTCATCGCCATGATCGGCGGCGCGGCGGGCATCGCCCAGATG